>JAGXNZ010000021.1 GCA_019894655.1 Promethearchaeota archaeon
CTATAACTACATCGCATTCTTCATACACAGACATTGGTAATTTTTGGAGTTTTTCAAAATAAAAATCGACATTCAAAAAAGGATTCATGTCTTTAAGCCTTTCAGCTGCGACTTCTGCTTTAGGACGCCCCTCATCCCCTGGTTTAAATAACATCTGACGGGATAAATTAGATGTTTCAATGGTATCAAGGTCTACTAAAACTATTTTACCAATACCCATTAGTGCAAAATCCTTTGCAATTTCGCAACCTAAGGCTCCCACACCAACGATCATGACACAACCTCTGGTTAAAATTTCTTGATCCCAACCGTCAATTAATTGTTGGCGGGCGTACATACGGGATTTCTTAATATCTTCTTTGTTTACTGTTGTCATTTTAAATATCCCTATATTTTATTATAATATATATTTATTATCTTTCAAGAAAATTTAAATTCTTTTAGTGTTTCTTTTTGAGAAAACCTTGTTTAATTTTTATCATCTTCATAGCTCTTCCTATTTCCCAATTTTTTATGATTGGTATTTTCAGATATAATATTTCTTATTCCGTTGATGGACACTTAACGAGTTGGAATGTAGATAATTCGCTTCAAATTTTACCTAATAACTTAGAAATTAGCACTACATTCAATGCTAGCGATCATATTGGATTAAAAGACATTGATAATGAATATGGATTAACCGGAAATAATATAACTGTTGCTGTAGTAGATACTGGTATTTATGGCAACCATAGTGCCTTTACTAACGATGGTAAGTTAAATTGGACCGATAGGATTATCACGTACGTTGACTTTATTAATAACCAATCTGGCTATCCACAAGATGATAATGGTCATGGTACATGGACGGCTTCTATTCTGGGTGGTAATTCAAGTGAATATCGGGGTGTCGCACCTGGCATTAAATTTGTCATATTAGATATTTTTGATAGCAGTGGAGAACAAAATACAACAATATTAGAGAATGCAATCAATTGGATTCTTCTTAACAAGGATACCTTTAATATAAGAATAGTAAGCATGAGCTTTGGAGCAAAACCTGAAGCAGATAATATTTATCCCATATTATACCTTCAGAACCTTGCGCGAAAGCTTACAGAAATAGGAATTTTAGTAATTGCGGCAGCAGGTAATGATGGCAATCCCAATTCAGCCTATGGAGATGGAACAATTAACGCTCCAGCTTCTGATAAAGCAATATTTGCGGTTGGTGGTGTGGATTATGACGGTAACATGTATCAGTATAGCGCTAAAGGTCCAACTATTGAGATGACCAAAAAGCCGGATGTATGTGCCCCTGCAGTTTCGATTTATGGTGCGAACATAGGGTTTTTAGACTCCTACAGCTCTAGATCCGGAACTTCAGGAGCTACACCATTTGTGGCGGGATTAGCTGCTCTAATGCTTGAAAAGGATGGAACACTAACTCCATCGCAAATAAAAAGCATAATATCACTAACTTCTCTTAAAACTGTAAACCCAAGAGTTTTTCAGGACAATGTTCAAGGATGGGGTGTAGTTCAAGGTTACGCTGCTTTAGACGCCTTGGAATTACCCGTTCTAATTAACGATAGTACTGAAATTGGATTTTTTCTGAACGAGAATTATAGCGTTTATTGCCTACCTATTAGGCTGACACCTAACCACTATTATTTCGAACTAGTGCAGCTCGGGCTAGCTAAAGCCGAAATGTATTTGTTTCATAAGAAACCTAACGAGTTTGGGATACCTGCGATGATTTCTAATACAATAAACCTTATAATTCCAGACGGGCAATTAAAAAGATTGGGTGTTTTTACGAGCGTTTTTCAAGATTATTTTTTAGTAGTAAAATTGTATAACAATGGATCAGGTAATTTTTTAGTTAGATTGGTTTTCGAATATGGTAATATCCTCTTTATGGTTTTGTTAGGAATTAATATTGTAGGTTTAGTTTACGCAAGAATATTGTATAAGAGGGTATACAACAGAGATAAAGGCTAAGAAATTAGTATTATTTGTTTTTTGATATATCCTTCAGCATTTTCTTTATTTCGTCTGCTTTTTCTTTATCCTCTGCAAGTTTGGCTTCTTTTTTCTTATTGTCTATTGCTTTTTTCGATTCAGATAATTCGTTTGTTAATTCTTGCTTTAAATTTAATAGGTTTTGCATGTCTTTACGAAATTTCTGTGATTTAGAAACAACAATTTCTCTTCTCTGCCGAGACTGTAATTTTTCTTTTTCTTTTTTAATTTTAATTAAGTTTGAAACTTCTCCTGATAAAACACTCACTTCTCTTATTGTGCCCTCGATTTCTAGTTCTTCCTCTTTCTTTTTACGCTCTTCCTTTAACTTTTGTTTTTCTAGTTCTTGGTGAATTTTTTTCATTTTCTGGTTACTTTCTGTTACGTTTTGCTCGAATTTTCTCGTATTCTCAATCTCTTTCTTAATAAATATAGTTTGTTCGCTCCATCCAATTTCATTAAACTTAGTAATTGCGCGATTAAATTTCGTGTAAGCAGCCTTAAATTCATATTTAGTTGCTAAATCTTTCCCTTCATCAATAAGCTTCAATCCTTCTTCTTTTATTTTTTCAGCTTGTTTTTGAGTTTCGTATAACTTCTTAAATTTTTTTTGTTGTTCTCGTTTTCTAGATTCAGTTTCTATTTGTTGTTTCCTCATCTCTTCGCGAAAAAGGTCGTATTCTTGTTGTCTTTTAATGTTAGTTTCTTCTTCTGATTTTTTCTTTTCTAAATAATTTTCTTTTTCACGGATTAAATCCTTAACTAATGTGTTTAAATTAGTAATTTCTGGTTCCCAACCTATTTTTTCAGCCAACAAATTTCTTGCTTGAACATATAAAGATATTGCTTTGTCGTAATCAGGAGTGCTCATTTTAATATATTTTCCTCCATCTTCCAAAAGAGAATACGCTGCTTCTCTAAATGTCATTTGATCTTGAATAATTCTTTCTCTTTGTTTAGCTGCAATTTGCTGCGCTTTCTTCTTCTCTCTTTCTTGCCGTCTTCTTTCTTTTAAGATACCTTCCAAATTCCTTTCTTCTTTCAGGCGTTCTAATTCTCTTTTTAATTTTTGCTCTTCTTCTTGTCCTCCTCGCTTTTTAAGCATTTCAGCTTTTACGATCATAGCGCTAATGGAATCTGTTGGGAAATTTATTTCATTAAGAATTAGCATTGCTTTTCTATAATTCATAATAGCTGATTCAAAGTTAGAATTGTTAATGTCTAGTTCAGCGCCATCCAAAATATTAAAAGCTTCATCTTTTTTTCGTTCAATAATTGCTTGCGTTAAAATTAAATTTTCATCTTTAACCTTTTTTATCTTTAAGCGACCTCTTTCTTTGCTGATATCCTCAGCAATTCTCTTTTGAAAATCAATCTCCTCACGCTCTTTTTGAAGTTTTCGTTCAAGTTCTTTTTGGTTTTGGAGTTCGTACTCCCTTTTCTTCTCTTTAACCTGAGCGATTAATTCTTTAATCGAACTTGTAGGGTAATTAATTTCATTTAGCACTAACTCAGCGCTTCTATAATACTCTAACGCATTATCGTAATCTGCACGCTTCATATATATTTCAGCTTTGTCAAATAATTCAAAAGCAGCTTCTTTGCGTTTCTCCAAATATAATTTAAGGTCTTCTTGTTTCTTAATTCCAATCTGTTTAACTCTCATTTGTTTTTCTGCGTATTTCATGTTATCAGCAATGGTTTGGAGAAATTGCTTTTCCTTTTCTTGTTTTCTAACTACGTTTTCTAATTCTTGTTGTTTAGTTATATCAGCCTCCCGTTTTTTTTCTTGGATTTTTATTATAGTATCTTTTATTGTTTCAGTAGGAAATTGAATTTGAATTAAGATTAGCTCTGCCTTATAATATTTTTCCATAGATTCTTCATACTTCCCCTCTTCTAATAGTTGTTCTGCTTTATCCATTATGGAAAACGCTTCCAACTTTTTTGTCTCCATCAATTTCTTCATATCTTCTTTTTTAAGAAGCTCGATCTTCTTTGATAGCATTTTTTCTCTTTCTTTTTGAAAACTTTCTGTGACTTTTCTCTCAAAATCTCTTTCTTCTTCAACTTGCTTTCGTAATTTTTCTTTATCGAGTAATTTCTGGCGCTTCTTTTCGTCCCTTCTAAATTGTAGATTTCGAATTGACTCTTCTAATAATAAAATGTATTTACCCGTCCACCCTATATGCTTGAGTGAATTGAGGGCATTTTGATATGCTTCAATGGCTTTATTATAATTCTCTTGAGCTAAAAATCCATCAGCATCCTCAATGATTTTGAATGCTTCCTGCTGGTTTAAAATGTTCTGGGAACTCAATTCCTTTTCTGTTTCTAAAATCTCCCTTTCTTTTTGGATTAATCTTTTTTCTCTTTCTCTTTGGGTTTTAAGATTGATAAGAAATTGTCTGTGTTCGGCATCGTCTTTAATTAATTGCTCGAACTCCCTTTGTTTCCTGATTTCCAGTTCCTTCTTTTCAATTTCGATTTTGTTAATTGTCTGGTTTATAAGCACAATCTCTTCGATCCATTGAATTTGAGCAAAAATTTGATTTACATTTCTATAACTTTCAATTGCTAAATCGAATTCCCCTAAAGAAAGATAGTTTTGAGCGTCGTCCAAGATTTTAAAGGCTTCTTCCTTTTGCATTTCTCTAAAATTAATTTCGTTTTCGCGTTCTTTTTTAATTATATCTCTTTGTTCTAGTTTTTTTCTCTTTACCTTTATATCGTCAATTATTTTTAGTTGAAATTCTCTATCCTCTCTTTCTTTCAAGATAAGAATTTCCGTATCTCTTTGCTTTTTGAGATTAGCATCCCGTTTTTTATTTTCGATTTCAATTATTGCGTTCCCTATCCGTTCCATTTCATCATACCATTGAATTTCGGCAAAAATACTAGTTACCTGCTGATAGTATTCAATTGTTTTATCAAAATCGCCTTTTTCAAGATAGAAATGAGCATCTTCCAATATCTTAAAAGCTTCATCTTTTCTCTTCTCTCGATGCATTAATTCCGCTTTGTGATCTCTTAATAAAATTTTCTTCTTTTTTAATCTCTCTCTTTCTAATTGGAGTTGTTTTGATACCTGTTCCTGAAATTGCTGCTCATTTTTAAATTTCTCTATAGATTTCATCATATCTTTTTGTTTTGTTAACAATTGTTCTCTTTTCCTATTTTCTAATTCTCTTATAGAACTTTCTATTAAATGTAATTCGTCGTTCCATTGTATGCTTGCGAAGATATTTCCCGCTTTTTGATAAGCGGCAATTGCGTTATCTAACTCAGTTTTTCTTATAAAATTATCTGCTTCATCTAAAGCTTTATATGCTTCCGCTTTACGACTTACTCCAAGTTCTCTTTCTTCTCTTTTATCGTATAAAATGCCTTCTCTCTGCCTTATTTTTTCTCTCTCCTTTGCTAACTCTATTGAGGTGGACTGTTGAAATTCTAGATCAGTTTTTTTGCGTTGTTCTGATTTAGTTTGGTGCTCTAAATCTTTTTCAATTTTGTTTTCTTCTAGCTTTTTAATACTTAAAATTGTCTCTTCAATTGTAGAAGCATGTGATTTCCAACCTGGCCCTAATTCCCCTAAATATCCTAGCGCTTCTGTGTACCTATTTACTGCTTTGTTATAATCAGATTCTTCTTTTAGTATTCTATCCGCGTCGTCTAAAATTGTAAACAACTTCTCCTCTTTCCTTAAATTTTCTTTTCTTTTTTGTTCGTATTCTAATCCTCTCTTATCAAGTTCTCTTGCGGTTTCAATAATTTCATCTTTTTCCTTAAAATATATCGTATCTTGTAGGTTTTTTAGCTGATCCTCCCTCTTTTGCCTTAGATTGTTCTCCTCTTCTTCGCGCGCTTGCTTGTTTTCTATGTTTTTGATAAAGTTGATAACAGGTTGAATGTAAGAATCCCACTCAATGGATTTAAATAATCTAATTGCTTTCTGAAACTCATTAACTGCTAGATCGTATTTCTTCTCTCTTTCCAATTTTTTACCAAAATCCACAAAATTAAACGCTTCAATTTGTATTCTTTCTTCATCTCTATAGATATTTGTCTTTATCCCTTCGTACTCATCAATTTTCTCTTTAGTTAATTTTGGTTCTACTTGTTTCTGAGATCTGAATTGCTCGTACTCTTTTTTATCATTTTTTAATTTTTCAATAATGATGGTAATGCTTTTTGTCTGGTCGTGCCACCCTATAGAATTCAATAATTCTACAGCATTTTCGTAATTCTCGATTGCTTTTTCTAAATTCTTATCGTTTTCAAAAAACTTCGCATTATCGATAAACTTAAACGCATTGTTTTGTATTTCTTGCTCTCTCTGTTTCATAGCTTTAAATTTCTTTAATTCTTCAGCTTTTACTGCACTCTTCTTCTCTCCAAACGCGCTAACAACCTGCGGTTCTATTTCTTTGGGGTAAGTATATTGTTCTTGAGCTTCCCCGATTTTGGCTTTGGTTGATGCTTTTTGGTGTTTTAAATTTTCTGAAAGTATCATTAGTTTACTTTGTAAACTACCTAATTGAGCTTCTGACCAACCTGTTTGAATTAATATTTTGATTGCTGCTTTATATTGCTCAATTGCATCTTCCAAAAACCCACCTGTCTCTAATTTTTGAGCTCCATCCAGCAAAGAAAAAGCTTGTTCTTGTAATTGCTCAAGTTGATTTTTTGCGCTTGTTTGATCATATATTATCTCTTTTTTGGCAAAATCCTTTAATTCTTCGATCCTCGAATAGATATCACTTATTTTATCAATCATAAAGCCACTATTTTTAAGATAATCTGCTGCTAATTCATAACTCTCCACAGCTTTTTCTAAATTTTTTTCATTCTCAAATTTTTGAGCTAAATTAAGATACTTTAAAGCTTCTTGAGCAAGTTCTTCATTTCCATCCATCATTATCTAATATCCTCTTTTAATATTTCATAAAAAGTATATGTGAAGCGTGAATTTATTGTTAGGTCCTACAATAAATTAAACCGATTTATTAATTAAACTTTTTATATTTAGATGATTAACTTTACTATTAAAAACCAACCTTTAAACTCTTTTTGATAAAGTTAAGAAGAGGATTTATCGTGAAAAGTAATAATATGCGGATTACAGTCGATATTGAACCGATCTCGAGAAGGCTCTTCTACAACGAAAATGAAACTTTTTACGAATTACTAGTCAATTCAGGTATCCGTGTGCGGTCCCTTTGTGGTGGTAACGGAACATGTGGAAAGTGTAAAATCCAGGTTCAAGAAGGAACGATTTTTTTAAATCCTCCCACGAACTCTGAAATGAAATTTCTAAAGCAATCGGAGATTAGAGAAAACTGGCGATTGGCTTGTCAATGCAAAGTAAAAAAAACCTTAATTCCGTCAGTTAAAACACATCAACCACCCCAGTTTAGGATATATCTTCCCAAAGATGTATTAGTCACAGATTTTAAGATATTGACATCGGGAAAATCTAATATAATAAACCTTAATCCGAATGTTAAGAAAATTTTTGTTGAGGTTAATAAACCAAATTTAGAAAACCCCGTTCCTGATATCGAAAGAATTTTACATTCTCTTTCATCAATTAAGGGTAATAAAGGAATTTATAATGATGTTTCGTTTGAAATCGATACCATAAGAAAAATTCCCCTAGTTTTAAGAGAAGATCAACATCTTATTTCATTAACATTATACAATAATAACAAATTCATTAACTGCGAATCAGGTAATAAAACCGAAGATTGTTTCGGAATCGCATTTGACATTGGAACTACAACTCTTGTTGGGTATTTACTCAATTTGCACAATGGAAAAACATATTCAATCGCATCAGCTCTCAATCCACAGACAGCTTACGGGGAGGATGTTGTTTCGCGTATAACATACGCAAAAGATAATCCCGCAGGTCTTGTAAAATTAAATTCTGTTCTGATAGAATCTTTAAACTCAATAATAGAAGAAACTTGTACTAATGCTAATATTTCGGCTAATCAAATATATGAAGCAACAGTCGTTGGAAATTCGGTTATGCATCATATTTTCCTCAATATAAACCCTATATTTATAGGTTTAAGTCCTTATGTGCCCGCACTGAAGAGTGACTTAAACATAAAAGCCAAAGATGTTAATCTTGAGATTTCTAAAAGCGGATATGTTTATTTATTACCGTTAATTGCTGGATTCGTTGGAGCTGACACAATGGGTGTAATTATTTCATCAGAGATTGATAAAGAACTAGAATTAACGTTAGCGATTGATGTTGGAACAAATGGTGAATTAGTAATAGGGAATAAGGACGTACTTTTTACGGGATCTTGTGCAGCTGGATCTGCTTTAGAAGGTGCTCATATTAAAAACGGCATGCGCGCCGCAGCAGGAGCTATTGACACTCTAAAAATTGACCCGAGTGATTTTAGTGTTGAGTATACCACCATTAACAACGAAAAACCCATAGGTATTTGTGGTTCTGGTATTATTGATACAGTAGCTGAAATGTTAAAGTCGAAACTGCTTACCAGAAGCGGTAACTTTAATAAAGAATTGATTAACCATGAGCGTATAGTAAAAGAAGAGAAAAATATTAAATTTATATTAGTAAATAAAGATGATACCCCAATAAAGAGACACATAACGATTTCACAAAGTGATGTTAGAGAATTACAAATGGCAAAAGGGGCTTTCTTCTCTGGAGCTCGCTTGATTTTAAACCATTTAAATCGTGTAAACAATTCAGAACTAGAAATTAAACAAATTCTATTAGCTGGAGCATTTGGAAATTACATTAATAAAAGTAACGCGAAATTTATTGGGATGATTCCTGATATACCTGACGATAAACTTTTTCAAATTGGAAATGCTGCAGGGACTGGAGCGCAAAATTGTTTATTAAATGTAGATTTAAGAAAGAAAGCTCGAAAATTACAAGAAAAGATACATTATGTCGAAATTGCCATTGAAAAAGATTTTCAAAAGGAATATGCTTCAGCAATGTATTTTCCTAACTTAAACATGAATCTATTCCCTAGTCTAAAAGAATATGCGCATATCCCAAAAAGATAAATTCCTTTAAAATTAAAAGTTGGCCCTTTACGAGCTAGTAATAGCTCAGATTATGACTTAGAAAGTATTTTAATTAGTTAGATTAATCTTATAGACCAAAAGCTTTTAATAATGTATTGAATAAATTTAAATGAAAAATCTCCAGTATTGTAATTATGATGAGAGTAGATTTTAGCTTTATCATTGATTTGGAATCTTATTTCTTCAAAACATGGTTTAAAGGACCATTATTTCATAAATGGCTTCCTAATAATGATGAAAGTGCAATAATCCTCCAAGCTTTTAGAGAAAGTATTAAAATTAAAGTTTGGTTTGAAAGACGGGGAGTTATGAAAGACAAACAAATATTTTATGATGACCAAAAAAAAAAAAATACAATAGATTCAACTAGAATCTCTAAACAATATATATTATCAGGTGGACATCTTTTTGGATCATTTGAAATGGCTGATATAACCCAAGAAGAGCTAGAAGTAATGACTCAGAACTTACAAGGTAATGATTTGTATGTAAATTTAGGTAAACGTGTTGCAAAAATGCTTGCTCCTCCTATTATAATTTTTGTAGATCTTTTGAGAATAAATTATGGTCAATATTGGCTTAGACCATTTCACAAATGGGATTCACAGAAACAGTCTATAGGTTCGTATTGTCGTAGAATTTTATTACGATGGAAAACAGAAAATGATAATATATGGCATGATTTTATCCCAAATAAATTAGTGGATAAAATTACTTTTGAAATATGGGGCGATGATAAATATCTTTCCTATTTGAATGGTGAAGACTGGGAAGATATAAAAAAACTGGTACAGACTGATTTTAAACCGGATCTCGCACTTGAAATATTAAATCGTGCGCATGAAGAGTGGGATCATAGCAATTATTCTAGAGCTGTCACAGATGCAATAACGGCATTAGAAATAGCTATGGATAAAAGATTAAAAAAAGTCAATGAAAGTAACAATTTTCAAACACAAATAAATAAATTCGATGATAAATGGGATCTAGATACTAAAATTTTTGTTATATTTAATGATTTAGTCCCAAAAGAGACATTGTTTAGTGCTATTCAATGTATAAAGCTAAGGAATCAAATAGTTCATGAAGGTGTAAGAGCACATAAGACTGATAAAGAATTATTTCTAGGTATTAAATCTTGCATTAAATCTATATACCCTCAAATAACCCTTAAATTTCCATCAATAGAAGCAAAACAAATAATTGAGAAATAGTAAAATGGTTATTATATTATTTTCTATTTTTTTATGATTCTCTACGCCGCACACATTTAAATATTCGAACAAGTTATAGAGTTACGATGAAAGCTAAAAAAATCGTTAAGGTTGAGCTGAAAAACCCCGCCCTTCGGCGCATTAGGAAAAATTTTCGGGACCTAATTAAGTTCGCTGTTAAACAGGAATCAAGCAGGTTATACGCTATTTCTGACGAGTATCGGCAAAAATGTCGAGATTCAACGGATTCCGTTGAAAAAGAAAGGTTAGATCAGGATGAAAGAAAATTCATGAAATTAGGGAGCAACCTCCGACATCTGCTAGCCAAATCAATCATCCAATGCGATTTGAAAGCGGCATGCTCATCGCTAGAAGAAGCTGTTAAGCACGGGTTCGATCCCTTGGATAGACCGACCGATCTCGACATGGTTTGGATGCCCTACTTTAAATCGTGGTTTTGCGTTCCATGTTCCGAGAGTCTGATTGCGGGAGCGAAGATTTTGAGGGAGGAGCGTCACCCCGATCACATGCGCCATTTACGAGAGCGCGGTCTGATAAGCGAAGAAGAGTTTTTCGACGTCGATGAGTATTTTTAGTTTTTAATCTTCGTTATTTTTAAATTCTTTTTTAAATTTTCTTTTAAATCATCAAATTTTTTCTCTTTAATACTTCCTAAAAATTCAAGTATAATGTAAAGATATTAATTTTATCAAAAGAATTAAATAAATAGAATTTTAATAATAAGTTAATCTTTGAATAATAAAGAGAATAAATTTTTATTTTCAAATTTTATTATTACTATTACAAAAAGAAATAAAAAAAAGGATCTATATGTCAAGTTTTAAGTTAAAGGTCTTGCTTACAGGCGCCGCTGCTGTCGGAAAGACGAGTCTGGTTCAGAGGTTTATCAAAAACCGATTTGCCGCAAACTATAAGCTCACCGTTGGCGTTGGCTATTAGGAGCTTCTCCTATTTGGCGCATACATTCTAACCAAGGACGTTGAGTTTAAGCCCGGCGAAGTAGCTACCCTCTCCATATGGGACATAGGGGGCCAACAGAGGTTCGAGTTCATCCGATCGACATTCTATAAGGGAGCAGCTGGTGCTTTGTTAGTTTTTGATTTAACGAGAGAACAAACTTACATCGAAACAAGAAAATGGCTAACGGAAATACGGCAATTCAGCAATGAAAACATCCCATTTGTATTAATTGGAAATAAAGTAGATCTAGTCGAAGATGTCGGAGAAGTAATAGATAGAGACGAAGCTCGGGCTTTTGCAGAAAAAGAAGGCAGTATTTATGTTGAAACTTCAGCAAAAACAGGTATTAATGTTGACGACTCCTTTACTGAACTTACACGGAGAATTGTTGAGTCAAGAACCCAATAATCTTAACTAATTCTTTTTATAACTCTAAAATATAGATTTCATTACATATGATTACGTAATTTGTTTTCTTCTTCTTCAAAATTCTCACATAAATCATCGTGAATAATTTTGATAGCGTCTTCGATATTTTCTCTCTTTATAACTAAAGAGATGTTTAATTCCTCAGATTGTGTAAGCTTACTAATGAATCTGTAATAATTATTTGTGTGTGTGCTATATCAGTTTGCTGAATCATTCTTAAACCTGAAGGAACGGAATTAAATGACTCGAACGCCACAATTAACAGATTCAATATAGAAAGGGCAATTTCTTCACTTGTATGAGTTTTAATATTTTTATCTGTATTCTCAGTAAAATTGTAAATATTCGCTCCAAAACAAGTGGCTAGAAATATAAGTTGAGCATTAGTCTGACTTAGTAATATTTCATTTATAAATGTGTAGTTACGATCTCTTCTAATGACTTAATTTTTAACCTTGTATTTTTCCAACTTCACGAGCCAATATACACTAGCAATACTCGAGACAAAAATTAATATAATGACTAGATTACCGAGTACGATGTACAATTGACCAGGTATAGACCAATAGATTATTGAAATAGCAAATCCTATAAATATTATAAAGATATTGTTTATTAATACGATTATTTGATGAGCCAGCACGTGTTTGCTCCCTAATATTGCACGATAAATCAATACACACCCTTCAACTAAAAAACAAATAACAATCAAAAAGTCAGTATAAATTAACAAGGTTCCCGAAATATATGGTAAATCTCTCCACAAACTTAAAAATCCCGAAAAAATAAATATGATACCTAGTACTAATGTGCTAATCGGTTTTATAAACGGTTTTAATGGTTTTCCTGTTCCAGATGAAATGGGTAATTCTAACTTTTTAGTATTTTTTTTTTTCAAGTTTTATTCCTCAGATAGAATATATTTTATTTTAGTATTTAACACTTACTTTCCTGAACTTACACGGAGAATTGTTGAGTCAAGAACCCAATAATCTTAACTAATTCTTTCTATAACTCTAAAATATAGATTTCATTACATATGATTACGTAATTTGTTTTCTTCTTCTTCAAAATTCTCACATAAATCATTGTGAATAATAGTGATGGCGTCTTCGAGATTTTCTCTCTTTATTACTAGTGAGATGTTCAATTCCTCAGTACTTTGAGTTAGCGCTTTTACGTGTATCTTTTTCTTTTCTAAAGCTTGGAAAATTATTACTTTTGTCAAATTTTCTAAGATTTTAAAACCTGTAACATTTATTATTGCGACTTCTTCAGATTTAATTTCAAAAAAATCTGTAAAGTAACCGGAGCTCTTTAAAGCCTCTACCGCTCTAAGGGAATCTACTTCTTTTACGATAAATGAAGTACTAATCTCAGAAGCACTTTGAGCAACCAAAGAGACGCTAATTCTATTTTTACTCATGACTTTAAATATTTTGGCTAAAACGCCTGGAACATCAACTAAACTCCCTGAAGATACAGTTATTATTACAGCGTCCTCAACAGTGGAAATTCCTTTGATTTCATTTTTATCTGTGATTGCAGATATTTTAGTAAATTCAAATCTCTCACGAGGTTTGTTGAAGTTTCTCAGTTCAAGTGGAATCTTTTTATTTTCAATTGCTTCAAGACATTTCGGATGGAGTATTTTTGCACCAAAATTTGCAATGTGTTTTGCTTCTTTGTAGTCTAGATTTTTAATGAGCGTTGATTTTGAAACATATTTTGGATTGATAGCTAGTAAACCATCTACATCTTTCCATAAAATTACTTTTATGTTCTTATCATTCGCAACTTCAAATATCGAATGTGCTAGAATGGTTGCGGTATAATCTGAGCCTCCTCTCCCTAAAGTGGTTGTGTATCCAATTTTATTTCTCCCTATGAAACCAGTAATAGAGATTACTATATCTTTTTTTGTGTTTTCTAGTAAAGGGATTATTAATTTTTTTACACGCACATTTGTAAATTCATAAAAAGGATATGCGTTGCTAAACTCATCGTTTGTTATAATCACCTTATTTGCTGGAATATAAACTGATTCTAGCCCTTTACTTAAGATATATTGGTTTAAAATGTACGTAGATAAAACTTCACCAAAGCTTAAAACATAATCTTTGTAATACGGCTCTAATCCGAACTCTTTAATATCCTCTAATGCGTCTTCCAATTCACTAAGTTTTTTGTCAACCCAAACTTTTGCATTAGTGTAATGCTCAGTGTCTTCGTCAAATATTTGTTCAATAATATTAATATGTTTATTCTCCAAGATAGCAATATTATCATCAAGAATTTTAGAATTGGTAACATTTTGTGCCGTATTCAATAACAAATCCGTTATTCCATTAAGTGCTGAAACCACAATTATTTTTTTATCATCTTTATAAATTTCTAGTATTTCGAGAATTTTCTGGAAAGCACTCTTATCAATTAAACAGCTTCCACCAAATTTCATAATAACGGTTAGAGTCATAATAATCACTGAGGTAATATAAATATTTGAAGAATATTACCTCTTTTAAGTATAAAAAGAAAAAAGTCTTATTATTGTATTGGAATAAAGGTTCTTTATTTTAATGATATTTATTAGAATTAAAAAAAGCTTTAATATAAATTGAAAAAATCAGAGAATTCAAGTGAGACTATCTTCCTAGTAATTTTTCGATTTCTTTAATTTGTTCATTAATATTGTTTTCAATCGTAGTTAACTTAATCTTCTTTTCCCCAAGTTCTTTTTCAGTTATTTCCCCTGTAAGTTCCTTCATGTCAAAATCCAACGACATTTTGGAAATATTTGCTTTCTTTATTTTTAGATCCATTAAAGAGTTTTCTAAATCTGCTTTTTGCTTTGCATCGCTAACTGCCGCTTTTGCAGGTATGTCAGTTGTGGTTTTATGTTGTACGACATTAGGTTGAGTCTTTATATCGGGTTCTTTACGAGGTGTTATTTTTGGTGCAGGTTTTACTAAAGTAGTTGGGCTCACAGGTTTAGGAGGTACAGGGGGTTCTTTTTTTATCTCTGACATCTTTGGTGATGGAACTTTAGGCATGTTCTGAATTTTAGGTGTGGCGTTCTTCACAGGTGGTACGAATCCTGAAGGAATTTTTTTTTTACTTACTAACTCTATTGGTGAAATTGGTACAGGTTTTTTTGATACCGTAGGATTAGAAACGTGGCCGAATGGTGAGGTTTTCAGTTTATTTTTCGCATCTTTGGGTACTACCGTTACAGTTTTTGGTCTTTGTTTCACCATAAAATCTTCAGGATTTAAATTCAAACCTGCAATTGTTTTTTTAATTTTAGGCTGAACGAGCATTTCAGATTCATTTTGTTTTTGGATTATTACTTCTCTTTGTTCTGTCGGTATTACAGTTTTTACCGATTCTGGTTCTTTTCCTGCTACTCCTGCTTTTATAGTACTATGTGGTGGAATAGCAGCAGGTATTTCTGGTTTCACTAAACCGTTAACTTTAGGACTAGCAGGTAATGTAGGCTTTTTAAGTACAGGTGGCACATCTATAGGCTTAGGTGGAGCTTCTATAGGTTTAGGTGGAGCTTCTATAGGTTTAGGTGGAGCTTCAATAGGTTTAGGTGGAGCTTCAATAGGTTTAGGTGGAGTTTCTATAGGTTTAGGTGGAGTTTCTATAGATTTAGGTGGAGTTTCTATAGATTTAGGTGGAGTTTCTATAGGTTTAGGTGGTGCTTCTATAGGTTTTAGTGGAGCTTCAATAGGTTTAGGTGGAGTTTCAATAGGTTTAGGTGGAGTTTCAATAGGTTTAGGTGGAGTTTCAATAGGTTTAGGTGGAGTTTCTATAGGTTTAGGTGGCGTTTCTATAGATTTAGGTGGAGTTTCTATAGGTTTAGGTGGAGGTTCTATAGATTTAGGTGGTTCTTCTTTAGGTTTAGGTGGTTCTTGAACTGCTTCTGTTTGAGGTGCACTTGCTGCTTGGAGCATGGTATTAATTTTTTGGGATTTTTCATAAAATTCCTTCCCAAGAGAATCATCTCCTAATTCAATGCACAGATCACTTATTTTCTCAAAGTACATTGCAGCCTCTTCGAATTTTGCATCTTCTAAAGCTTTAACAGCTTTTTCTGTATAAATATCTCGCTCTAACAATGGCTGCAATAGAGGTGAAACTTCTGCGCTCATTTCAAGTATATCAGCAATGATAGTTATCATTTTATCTCGGTTTCCTGAATCCTTTGCAATCATAGAATATGTTTTTAATCCTAATATCTTCTCTATTTGCTCTGGTTTCAAAGCATCGTCTAAATCTTGTTTATTCCCAATTACAGATGTATGTGCTTGAGGGGCTTGCTCTTTTATAAGTTCTAGGAAGAATTTACTTTTTTCTATATTTTCTAAGGTAGAATCTGTTATCAATAAAACAGCATCGCTTCCTTTTATAAAATTATTCCACAAATAGCTGAACTGTTCTTGTCCGGCAAAATCCCATAAATGAAAGTGTAGTTTTCCTATTTTGATTGTAGCGATGTCTCCTGTTATGGTTGGAATGTGTTCCATAGGAATTTCTTCAGCTTTGATTAAACGAGTTATTGTAGTTTTCCCTACGCCAGAAAATCCTACTAAAGATATTTTTGGTCTTAAATTCCTATGAATAGAATCGATTGTCGGGTCAAAAATCTCGAAAGTTTTAGCGTCGAACTTATGTTGGAGTATGTCTTCGAAAAAATTTAAAAATTCTTTTTTACATTTTATCAATTCTTTTTTAATATTCTCAAAATTATCTGTTAAACCAGTAACAAATAAAAACATTAACTCCAAATCTTTTTCTGTAATGTACGATATTCTATATTTATAATAATCGTGATATTCTACATTCTTACCCCCTTTAGCGAAAGCATCTTGCATTAAATCACTTACTAATGAATTAAAAGCTTCTTTTTTAAGTGCTTTTCCAAAATGGCGATAATAGAGTAACTTACCGCTTCTATAAATGTAAACTTGTCTTAGTATAGTTTCTCACCTACAATGCATTATCTTTTTTTTAAAATTCTTATTTCATTACTTTGATACGTATTTTACCAAATCCTTGATAATTGAATATTTCTTATCACTACTATCCTTTTCTTGGAAGGTATCTTTAATTTTCTGAATTTCTTTTGAAAAATCAAATAGTGAAAACGTAGTAATTTCTTGTTCCTTATACTTCTCGTTTAATTTCTTCAAGAACACAGATATTGAGGGCATATACTTAGCTAAATTCATATTTAAGTCTAACTTGGAGATTAGAATTAATTCTTTACTAAATGTAAACAAATAATTGTACTCTTGAGCTTCTAATGCAAAGGAATTTATCTTAGTAAGATTTAGTTCATTCGCTATGCCTTTAGAATTAGAGATGAGTGAGAGAATCTTATGAGGAATGATTTTTCCTTTAGAAAATTCTTTTATGTTTGAGGCTAATACAATTCCATAAATATTAGCTATTGCACATTCAGAATTAAGTTCTGTTTTCAGCTGTGAGATGATTTCGTCGTAGTTAATTAGTTTCATAATTCAATTTTTAAAATTTCTGAATAATTAATAAAGTCGAATTTATTTATATTTAATTAAATCAATATCTCAAGATTTAAGATATAGTAATAGATAATTTATCATTATATTGAAAATATATAAACACCATTTTTTAGAACACGAGTCAGATGTTACTATAATCTCTGAATCACAAATTGCTATAAGAGAAGCGAGAAAAAGCCTTGTAGATAATCGTAAAATTTTAGAAAAATATCTAAAAAAAAATAATAAATTTCTCACATCGTTTTCGCCGATAAAGATTACTACTGAGTTTGAAATTATTAATTTAATGAGCATAGCCTCAGTTTTATGTGAAGTTGGACCCATGGCTGCTGTAGCAGGTGCGTTTGCTGATATCATGTTAAAAAGAATGAAAATTGAGGATATTCCCGAGTATATACCCGCTAAGATTGCGTTAGTTGAAAATGGAGGCGAAATTGCAGTCGACTCTGAAAAGGACATGAAAATCGCTTTATTTGCAGGGTACAACGAGTTAAACTTAAATATTGGTTTTTTGATTGAAAAAAGGAACTGCCCTCTTGGAATTGGAACGAGTTCTGCAACTATAGGGCATGCTATCAGTTTGGGGCAAGCAGATGCAGTCACCATATTTGCCAAGGATGCAACTTTAGCAGATGCTGCAGCTACGAGAGTAGCAAATTTAGTTAAAGGGGTTGATATTGAGAAATCCATAAAAAATGCGTTAGATGCAGCTGAAGATATTGAAGGAGTTTATGGTGCGTTTATTTCTCGAGAGAATAAAGTTGGACAAGTAGGAAAATTACCAAAACTTTTTAAAATTGAAGGAAATAAAAATCTCGTATTACAAGATAAATTCGAAGGTGTTTTTCCAGGAAAATACGATATTCTTAAATAACCCAATAATATGGAAGACTTTCGCCATTTTCTTTTTTAACAGAAAAAATCCTATTTAAGTAATCTAAGCTATAATAGCTTTCGTATTGTTCTTCAGTAAGTTCTCCAAAAAATTCAAATTGGTTTGTTGTTAAAAAATATTTAGTTAAAAGGATGTATATATCCGTATTTTTGTGTTCTTTTAACTCCCTTAAAATATTTGTCCCATTATCGTAGAAATGATTATCGGGTACAATTAAGGTATTATTGAATGTGATAAAGTCTTGAGTCGTCGTTATTGGGAGCGAACTATTTTTCTCTTCATATGGGTAATCATAATAGAGAAAGACGGGGTTCCACCCAAATTCTACTACTAACAAATTTCGGTCATCAGTGTTTTGTAAATACCACTGCACTGCGGTTAATTCGTTGTCATTAATGCTATAAAAATCTATGTATGAAAATTGCATTAAGTATGAAGTTGTAGAGGAAAAACTCACAAAGAAAAGAAGAAAAAGTTTAATCTGTAATTTTTTTATCTTTCCTGTTTTTATCAATTTATACAAATAGGAAATAAATCCAATTGCGATAATAGGCGAAGCTAGGTAAAACAATCTGGAGACGAAACTTAAGGAGCCTCGAAGCATATCAGATAGGAGACCTGCTAAATTTATAATGACAAAAGACAGTAGCCATAAGAATAGTGGTTTTCCTTTGGCCTTATTTTGGAATATTACTAGTCCCCAAATTGCAATTATAGTTACTATTATGACTTCGAAACCTACAAAAATGACAATTAGATTAAAGTTAAACCATAGTAGGTTAATAATAAGAAATCCTACGGTAAAGAATAGGGTCACAAAGAAAACTGAGGGAATAAAATACTTCTCAATTAACCTATAAACTTTAAATTTTTTCCCCATTAAAATTAAATTGAAGCGTCCTTTTTCGAATGTTATTTGAGTTCTTAAGTAGACGATCAGAATTCCTCCTATTATTGTAATCGAAATTGCCCCAAATAACAGGTAAATCCAAGGTAAAGTGAAAATAGAGTAAATTACTACCAGATGCCCCGTACTAATGCTAGATATGTATAAAATTAGAAAAATAACGAAAAGTATAACGCAAAGCATAAAATCAAAACCTCGCTTATAGTCTTTAACCAAATATATAAGGTATATCCAAGCAAACGAGATAAGAAATATTAGCGCTATTAGAGAGTGGGAGAGATACAGCGCAATAAAAACTATTAAGGCACAAAAATAGGTAAGTGGTAAATCTGATAAGATTTTTTTCCAAGAGGGTCTCTCTACTTTGATGTAATTTCTTAGTCTAACATATAACAGAAAAAAAATAGTTAATCCTTGAATAAACACTATGCTAGAAGGCCAATATTGATATGTTAGATTAATGAAACCCACCCTAGTGATTAACAAGATGAAAATACCAAAAATCGCGAATGATTTATTTGAAAATACTCTCATTATGATGTTATACACGATTAGTGACGTTAAAGGGATAGTAAATAATATAAAACTATTAGGGATCAATAGTAAGTCTATTCCTGAAAATAGATGAAATACAGCACCAATTATGTGAAAACCCATTGCTCCGAAATATTCATTAAGTGGTAAAGAATCAGCATTTACAATTATTCTAATAATTAAAAGGTGATACCAGGGATCAGTCCCACCAAAAATATCTACATTAATAAGTAATGCTATAATTAGTAAAACCGCAAAAGTAATCAATAAGATTCCATTTAAGGAGAGTTTCTTTCTGATGTATTCAAAAACCAGGAAATCTTCATAGCTATCTAATGAATTGTTTTTCTTAGATTTTGAAGATTTTTTCTTATTGATCCTGTTATTCTTATCTAAAATCAAGCTTATAATCAAAAGTGCGAAATAGGAAATAAGTAGTAGTGAAAAAAAGTAATATATATTTAGAGCAAACCCTATTCCATTTCCAAAATATCCTATAATAATGTAAAAACTCAAATTGATAACTATTGTTAAACAAATCTTCTCTAGCGCATTAAATTTGATATTTTTATAAAGCATAAAGAAAATGGGATAAGATGGTAAGAATAAAATAATGAAAACTGAAGAAATCGTCCAGAAAAAACCAAAAAAGGAATTAAATAATACATTACCACCAAAATTAAGAAGAACATCAATCCTTATTAACTTTAATAGTAAAAATAATACAGAAATAAGTGATACGACAAAAATATAGCAATTTATGTGCTTACGTACGTGAAGAAGCGATTTTATTAATCCCAACTTAAAATTGTACATAATCAAGAAGTTAATCATTTACCATTAAACATAAGGTTTGTTTTTTACTCTACTCTAACAAAACTTAAAAAAAAAAGTCCAGTAAGAAAAATTCTTATAAAAACTAGTTTTCATAATACTATGATTAAAAATAAATGTATCCTGATAACTGGAGCAGCGGGCTTTATAGGTTCATCTTTAACCGAGACGCTCTTGAAACACGACAATTTACTAATCTTACTAGATAATTTTAACGATTATTATCCTGGTAAAGAGAAACAATTAAAAGAGATTTTGAGCGATTACTCACAAAATAGTGATTATAAGTTAGTTAAAGGAGATTTAGTTAAATTTACAACTTTAACTAACATTAACGATGAAGTCGATTATGTTTTTCATTTAGCTGCTCAAGCCGGTGTAAGATATTCTATCAATAATTCGTCAGCAGTAACTTATAACAATTTAGTAAGCACTGTTAATGTTTTTGAATACTCAATTAAAATTCCCTCAATACAAAAGGTAATTTATGCGTCCTCTTCTTCAGTTTACGGTAATCCAGTATATACACCAGTCGACGAGAAGCATCCAAAAAATCCAATTTCACCATATGCAGTTACTAAATTATGTGGGGAAATTTATGCAGATTTATATTATAAAGAATATAATCTTCCCATTACTTCATTAAGATTTTACACTGTATACGGTCCTCGGGGACGCCCTGATATGGCAATAAGAATTTTCTTTAATTTAATGCAGCAGAATAAGGAAATACTAATATATGGTGATGGGACTCAAAAAAGAGACTTTACCTATATTTCAGATATCATTGATGGTTTAATCCTCGCAGGGGAGAAAGACAGTGCAACGGGAGAAGTATTCAATTTAGGGGGTTCTTCTCCAATTGAAGTTAACGAACTTGTCGAAAAAATGTATAGCATAACAAAAGTTCAGAAAAAAATAAGATTCATAGAAAAACAAAAAGGAGATGTTGACCTTACCCATTCTGATATAACTAAGGCGAGGAAATTACTGGGATTTTCGCCAAAAGTAACTATCGATGTAGGATTAAAAAATCAATATCAATGGCAAACCTCATATGGTTTGTAGATTACTTAGAAATCCACTCTTAATTGACTCTATTTTAATTGAATTAAGTTTATATTTTATCTCATTAATAATGAACATAGCAAAAGCTTAAAGAAAAACATTAATCATGTTAATAAAAAGATAGGAGCCGTTTTTGAAAGCTTTAGAATCTATAAAGAATTCATCGTCTTTAATAAAAAGCTTCGAAGATTCTGATCCGATCGAAGATTCTTTTCTCGATTTGTATGAATTTATTGATCAGTTTAAATCTAAAGATGACAGAATTCTAATATCAATCATATTACCGATGTTTAACGAGGAACAAACAATTGGGAAGGTTTTAAGAAACTTACCAAGAGGTAATATGATAGAGATAATCGTAGTAGATGATCACTCACAAGACAACAGTTTAAAAGAAATTGAAAGGATTAACAAATTCAACGAAATTAAAGTGATTAAACACGACAAAAACCGCGGATACGGGGCTGCTGTTGTTACTGGAATAAATGTCGCGCAAGGTGAAGTAATAGTAACTATGGATTCTGATGGGCAACATAGTCCCTACGATATCTTAGAAATGATTAAGCCAATTTTACTCGACGAAGCTGATTACACAATTGGTTCACGATATTTAGGATCTTATTTCTATAAACTCCCTGTATCAACTAGGTTAGGTGAATTACTCGTAGAAAAACTGATCCAGATATTTTTTGGTAAAAAAATAATGAATAATCAAAATGGTTTTAGAGCTTTTAATAGGAAGGTCATAACTATTTTTAAGGATTTCAAATACGAAGGATATGCCTTTTGCACTGAGCAGATAATCAGAGCTACGATGAAAGGCTTTAGAATTAAGGAATGCCCTATTAAAGTCTATGATCGAAAATATGGAACCTCAAATATCATTTTAACCAAATTAACTGTGAACCTCTTCTCATGCATCCTTCAATACATTCTAGTTAAATTGAATATAACAATTTTTAAAAGATTAAGCTCGGGACAGATTCAGATTTACAGAGAAGATGTTAAAGGTCCAAAAATTTTTTCCTATGCTCGATATACCAGAGATATAAACACAGTTAATCCTGTGTTCTTTATTGAGCGTAGTTCCAAACCTATGTCATAATTTAAATAAATACATCTTTTAATATTTAAAACCTAACAATCATTTTTGATTCTTTACTATAATTAAATTTTTACACTAAAGACACATCTATCAATGAGAATTTCCCTCTAATTGGTATTTGTGGTATGGAACAATACGAACATTCAGAATTCCTAAGCGAAAATGATATAATTAAATTTAAATTAAATTAAACTCTTTTCTTATTAACTCATTTGTAGTTTTTTCCGATATTATATAATTTAAACGCTCTTAAGGTTTTAATTTGAAACTGTTAAATCGCATGAATTCAAATAAAGTTACATTCGATAATATTAGAACTAGACCGTCTAATAATGCTACAGATTTTCAAGAGATGTATGGATTTTTAAATGAACACTATAATGCTGATAAACCAATTATTTTATCCATTATCTTACCATTATATAACGAAGAAAAAACTATTCGGTCAATACTAGAGGATCTCCCTCGAAATAAAAGTATTGAAATCATTATTATAGATGATCATTCATCTGATAATAGCTTAAACGAAATCAGAAAAGTAGATGGATATGATAAATTTAAAATAATCCGTCATCTCGCAAATAGAGGATATGGCAATGCCATTATTACGGGAATGCAATATGCAACTGGAGATGTCATCGTAAGTATGGATACTGATGGACAACACAGCCCTGATGATATATACAATCTTATAAAACCAATTTTTGACGGAAAGGCAGATTATACTATTGGTTCAAGGTATTTAGGCTCTTATCACTACAGTTTACCACTAGCTACGAGACTAGGGGAAGTTTTAATTGAGAAATTTCTTCAATTCTTCTTTGGTATTAAAATTATGAATAACCAAAACGGGTTTCGCGCGTTTGATAAGAAACTCATCCCTCTCTTTAGTGATGCAAAATTTCTAGGTTATGCCTTTTGTACTGAACAAATTCTTCAAGCAAAATTATCAGAACATCGAATTCTTGAGTGTCCTATCAAAGTTTATAATCGTGAGTATGGATATTCAAAAATTATATTAAGGAAGTTAACGCTTAATATTTTCGCTTGTATACTTATTTATTACATGAAAAAATTCTATCTAAATTTATTGAAGAAAAGGAAGACCATAAAGGGATTCCTTTGGTGACGATTAAAAGAGAAATTGTAATGATTCAAAAGACATATTAAAATTATATATCATAAATCTTTAGAGATAATATGAAGAAAATTATAACTTGTATCGGAATTAGACCAGATATCATTCGTCTATCCCAGATTATAAAGAAATTAGATAAACATTTTTATAACATCATAATTGACAGCGGTCAACATTACGATTATAACTTGTATAAGATTTTTTACGAGCAGCTAGATGTCCGCCCTTCCGATTTCAACCTTGACATAAAAAGTGGAACCCACGCTTCAAAAGTAGCTAAGATAATGATCGAATTTTAAAAAGTCTTGATTAAAGAAGCTCCCGTCTTTGTTGTGGTTTTAGGTGATAATAACAGTAGCTTAGGATTTGCATTAGCAACGTCAAAATTAAACATTCCTCTAATCCACATAGAAGCTGGTATGCGCAGTAAGAATTGGATGATGCCTGAAGAAAAGAACAGAGTAGTAATC
>JAGXNZ010000251.1 GCA_019894655.1 Promethearchaeota archaeon
ATTTGCCGAACTACATGATTTACGCATACAACAGAAGAAATTATCGCAATCTTATTTCTAATACCTACTTCTCCTTTCGGTCGTTGAAATCCCATAAATTCTTCGATCATATTTTCAGCACCTCCTTAAGATACTGGCTTGTAAGATTATGTATATGTATCCAGTCTCCTTTCTTTATGTCTTCGGTAGCAATCCCTATAGGATGACCATATTTTTTAACCAAATCACCTTTTCTAATGTCTTCTATAGCGATTTTATGCCCTAAGTGTATATTTTGATTAATAATAATGGAACATTCTCTTATTTTAATTTGTGAACCTTTTAAGATATCTTTGAGAGCAGTAGCACAATTATCATCTGGAGTCATAATAATATAGTTTTTCGATTGTTTTAGCATAATTTTTCTCCTAATTTTATAATTCTCCTTTATAATCTTTTTAAATGTTCTAAACATTTATATTATTTAATAAAAAGTCGAAACAAGTTTATAAAAATTAAAGCATAGGAGTTAAATAAAGTTGTCAAACGGATTTTTTGGTAAAATTTTATGGGTAGATCTTACTAGTGAAACATTTAAAGAAGAAGAACTATCAGAACAAATTTATCGTCAATACATCGGAGGATTTGGTCTAGCAGCCAAACTCATATATGAAAATATGCCTCCAAAAACAGATGCTCTCAGTCCTGAATCTATATTCGGATTTTTTCCGGGATTATTAACTGGTACAGTTGCACCATTAACAGGTCGTTTCATGGTCGCAGGAAAATCTCCGCTAACAAAAACATGGGGTGATTCAAATTGTGGTGGTTATTTTGGTCCAGAAATAAAGAAATGCGGGTATGATGCAATTTTGATTAAAGGAATGGCAGAAAGTCCAAAATATATAACAATTATAGAAGATGATAAGCAAATTTTAGACGCTTCGGACTTATGGGGCTTGGATGCGGTTCAAACTGAAGATAAACTAAAAGATAAATATGGGAGAATACAAATTGCAAGCATCGGCCAATCCGGTGAAAAATTAAGTTTAATTTCTGGAATTGTTAATGACAAAGCTAGAATTGCTGGTAGATCTGGATTTGGTGCGATTATGGGTTCTAAGAAACTTAAAGCAATTGTTCTCAAAGGAGCAAGAAAGATTGAAGTTGCCGATAACAACGCTCTTATCCAATATACAAAGGAATATAACGAAGGTATAAACAACGCAACCGTAGGTGGAATTGAGGGATATAAGACATTAGGAACTACAATGGGAAATGAAATTTTATTTCAAATAGGAGATACACCCTGCAAGAATTGGGGGGGAACGAAAGAAGATTTTCCACCTGAGAAATTATCTAAAATATCAGGTGTTGAAATAGATAAATATAAACAAAAACCATACGGATGCTTCTCATGTCCCGTACGCTGTGGGGCAATCATAAAAGTTCCAGAAGTGAATTTAGAAGAATCTCATAGACCAGAGTATGAAACTTGTGCCAGTTTTGGACACCTCTTACTCAATGACGATCTTATGTCAATCTTTAAAGCGAACGACTTGTGTAATCGAGCTGGGATAGATACTATTTCTGCAGGGGCGACAATTGCATTTGCAATTGAATGTTACGAAAATAATTTAATTTCTAAGAACGATACTGACGGACTCGAATTAACTTGGGGAAATTCAGAAGCTATACTTGCGCTATTAAATAAAATGATAAACCGGGAAGGATTTGGGGACTTATTGGCAGATGGCTCTAAAATTGCTGCAGAAAAACTAGGTAAGGGATCAGAATATGCTATGCACTCGATGGGTCAAGAATTAGGCATGCATTCACCAAAATATTATAAAAATATGGGGACTACTTTCGCCTTCGATCCGACACCTGGTAGGCACACGACAGCTAGTTTAGATTTTTTTGTAATGGGGCCAATAATTAAACCCAATGGTTTATTTGAGGGAATAACACTCCCAAGAAAATTTAAACGCCCCGGAGACGATAGGAGCGAGGCTGAGAACCTTTTCACAGCTATTATGCAGTTTACTCATAGCATTGGACTATGCGAATTTGCGTATGTTTTTCAGAAATATCCTTTATTAGAATTAATTAAAGCAATTGTTGGATGGGATTTAACTATTGAAGAAGCACTTAAGACTGGACGCCGAATTCAAACATTAAGGCAAGCGTTCACATTACGTGAAGGTATTGATATTATCAAAAATAGAATTCCAGAACGAACCGTAACAGTTGATTATTTAGAAGATTACAAAGGATATTGTTCAAAAATGGGTTGGAATCCTGAAACTGGGTATCCTCTCAAAGAAACTTTAACTGAGCTTGATCTAGATTTCGCTGCTAAGGACTTATATTAAATAATAATTTCTATTTTTATTTTTTTTCCTGAAGCGCTTTAGTTTTATTAAGAAAATCTTTTGCCGTGTCCACGGTAAGTTTTATAACTATCTATTAGTTCACCCTTGCTATAAATCAAAATTTCATTAAAATGCTCTAATGGTTCTCCTGCTTTACCGAACCTGCAAAATATTGGATCTCCAAGGTTTAATTCAATTTGGTTTGGATCAAAAATAAAGGGTGTTTGAACTTCTCCAAAACCCTCGTCTTTAGATATTTTTAAATTCTTCGGAATAACCGGTATAGGTAATGCTCTAATGCTTCCAGAGCTCACATACCCTCCTGAAAACGCAGTGACAGTATCTATACGCGGTTTTCTAACTATTTGTAGAACAAAAAATAAGGATGGCAAATACTCGTTCAGAGAATTAATTGTATCAAAAATATGCGATTTAAAAAGTAATGATCCTATACCGATTTCTGTTATAGAGGATTCGGTAGCTGTTTCTTGATAGCATCCAGACCCTCCTCCATTTACAACTTCTGGTTGAAATCCCGCAGTATTGAGAGCATTTACAACATTTTGTCGCCAGAAATTAACTTTTTTCCTTGATCTCTTCTTTGCGTATCTAAACAACATTTTGTCATCTCCTATACTAGCATTCTGAGCTTCGTAACCCATAATCCCTCGAAAATGCAGCTGAGATTTTTTACTGATAACGCGAGCAAGACTTACTACAACTTCATGTTCCCTTATCGGACTTCTTAAAACGCCAACATTTCTTCCCAATAATTTGTCAGCAACATCAATTTCAACCAATATATCAAGCTCAATGTTATTCTTAGCTGCAAGCTCTTCTAAAAGATCAATCTGTTTAGTATCATCTACTATCACTGAAATCCTTACACCATCTATTTTTGCCGCTTGACATAATTCTTCGACATCAACCTTAGACATCGTGGGATAGCCCATCAAAATATCTTTAATTCTATAGTTTTCTGCGTAAAATAAGGCTTCTGCTGAGTTATAAGTAAAGATTCCGTTAACAAAATCTTCTTTTTCAACTCTTTTTACTAATTCAGGAACTCTTACAGATTTGGTACATAATCTTAAACTCTTTTTTGTTGTTCTTAGAAATTTACCAACTCGCCCTAAATTCTGATTGAAAGCATCAAGATCACAAATCGCTAGCGGAAATTTCTTATTACTTACCAAATCTTTTAACTCATCATAACTAGAATCTAAAATCAAATTGTTTTCAACCTACGGTACAATTAACTAA
>JAGXNZ010000252.1 GCA_019894655.1 Promethearchaeota archaeon
AAACTTTAAAATTTACTTATAATTTCTAAATAAAAGCTTTATTTGTTTTACAACACCAGTTAAGATTATAACAATACGACGTAAGGATTATGAATAAAAAAATTCTCATCTTATTTATCTCAATTATAGGTTTACCATTATTGCTACTGGTCATGAATGGAAATGCAAATCCAACCTATGGAACAAATCATGCTGGTTGTCATGACAATGACCTGGGGTTATATTCAATTTCTGCTGATTTAAATAGCATAAATTCCGTGAATCCCTCGGAAGTTGTTGTTTTTAATATAACTGCCACTGGACCCAATTTATTTGTTCAAGCTCGTAACGAAACCACAGTTGATGGTTTCATGCATAATGGGCAATTAACGATATTTCCTACTACTGATAGAATATTGGATAACTCTACAGAAGATAAAGATTTGGGTTCAAACGCTATGATTGTTACTTTTAATATTACGATTCCTGATACAGAAGAAGGGTTTTACTATCTTTTCATTCTAGCAGGAGATGATACCAGTGCACAACCAAATTTTGATTCTGTAAGAATAGGTTTTAGTGTTGGAGGTGTAGCCCCCCCTGAGCCTGAGATCGAAATATTTGATCACTTTGGATTGATCATCGGTTTATCTGCTTTAATATTATTGAGCCTTGGGACCATCCTTGTATTAATAAACGAAAACAAATTTGTGAAAATTCACGGAATATTTAGCGGAGCTTCTTGGATTTTAACTCTGATCAACGCTATTTCTTTAATTAACCTTAACCTTGGTTTTGATCTAAATGTATTATTTTCATTTGAGCCCTTTGGAGTTCATGTAAGTCATATCATATTAGGAGCTGCAGGTTTATTTACAGGACTTCTTAGTATGCTATTTGGAATAGCTGCTGAGCGCAAGTATGCCAAATTAACGGGATACATTACTTTAGTTTGCTGGTGGACAGCATTCTTTTTAGGTCTTATATTAGTTCCTTTATTTTAAATGGAAGTGTTAAGAAAAATGAATGAGACAATAACTAAGAAAAAAACAAACGGAAAGTTAACCCAAACTCCAGAAAAAGTAAAGAGAAGGGAAAGAAAGCGTAATTTCGAAGAAATTGTTAAAGAATTTATTTCCCCCTACCATGTAAGCACTAATAGATACGAGCTTGAATCTGCATCCGCTGACCTTACATCACTACCATCGTATCATTATAAATTCAAAAAGAATTATCTTGCTAGTATTATTGTTCGGCCTGCTGATACAGAGAGCTTATCCATGTTAATTAAGAAGTGTTGGGAGCTTTCACTACCTATAACAATAAGAGCTGCTGGCACGTCGTGCTTTTCTTCATCAACTCCTGCAAAGGGTGGAGTGATAATCGACATGCGTCGCATTAACAAAGTTGAGAATATCGACACTGAAAAAATGACAGTCAGAGTGGGGGCAGGAATATCGTGGTTAAATCTAATGGAAAAACTTTCAGATTATGGACTTGCTCCTAAAGCTTATCCTACTAGCTTCAAAACTTCTTGTGTGGGTGGTTTTATTGCAACGCCTGGGAAAGCAGGAATCGGGGTTCCAAAGTATGGTACAATGGCCGATTCAATACTATCGTTAACATTGGTTCTTCCTAATGGAAAAATCGAACATATTTCTAAGGACTCGAATGGAGAAATATCGCTTGATGATATTACTGGAACTTATGGTATATACGGCGCGATCTCAGAGGTAGAGTTATCTCTTACAAATTTAAAAACTTCGTTAGAGATTGAAGGCTATGGATTTTCCTCTCTTGAAGATGCTATTAATTATTATAAAGCCTTAATAAGTAATGCACAAGATAAACCATTTTTTCTATCAATTTCAGAACGACAGTTTGAACAATACTCTCACATCAATTTTCCAAGTCAAGATTGGTTAGTTTGGGCCGTTTTTTACGATGATCCAGAAGAAACAGTTAGGAGCGTTTCAGCTTCTGATAGAATAGCTCAAAATTTTAAAGGTGTTAGAATAGATGATTCTTATTTAAAAGAAAAATGGCGTGATATTAGCGACGCTGAAGTGGCTATTGGAAGGACAAGTAGGAATATTATTTTCCAGGAATATTGGATTTCAAATGAGAGATTACTTTCATTTTATGAGGGTTATGTAAAAAGAGCCAGTAAGTATAAATTTCCTATCGCAACTTACACGATTTCTGGGGAAGAAGGTTGGAGCCGAGTAAAAATATTTGGTCTTTCAGATATTACCAGACCATCTGAATTTTTTACCGTCAAAGCATTTTTGCACGATTTGTCCAAGGAAGCATTTAAGCAAGGAGATAGCCTTTACACTATTGGGATAGTTAATACTTTTTATTTGCGAAAATACCGAAGAGAATTTGTAAAAAATAGAAAAGTATTGAAGGATAAGCTAGATCCCAAAGATATGTTTAACTCCTATCGTATAGTTAAAGCTAGAATGAAACAATGGCGGATTTCACTACTTTTTACGACAGCTAAATTGCTGTATAAGATCTCTTTTCGGAAAAAGTAAATAACATAATAAAAAAAGTCAAATAAAATATAACAGTTAGAATTAATTAAGTGAAGCCATTCTTTGAAGTTGGTAAGTAATAAAAAGAACAGAGGATATAAATATGAGTGAAGGTAAAGATAAAAATAACATACGCGATGTTGTCACAACCGGTCCACCGGTTGCCGGTTTAGTCTCTCCTTCTAGAGAGAATTTAATTGAACCAAAAACAAAGGAAAAAGACGAAAAATTCGGTTATGATCGTTGTACTCATTGTGGGTATTGTCGTCACGTTTGCAAAGTCTATAATACCTCTTGGTCAGAAACTGATTATGCTGGTGGACGAAATAGAATTATTAAAGCATTAGATCGTAAGGACATCAAGTTTGATAAAGAAGAAATAATACCCTCTGTTTATCGCTGTATGCTCTGTGGTAATTGTAAAGTAGTCTGTCCTGTAGGAATTGATACGCTTGAAGTGTTTCAGAATTTTCGTAAATCCGTTGTTAAAAGAGGCGCTATGCCTGAGAAGTTAAAAGGCTTAAGAAAATCAATCCTTAGTAATAATAATCCTTTTCTTGAACAACATGATGATAGATTTAATTGGTGTGAGGGTTCCGAAGATGGAAAACGAGCCTATGAACGAGCAAAAAATGAACTGGCAGCTATTGATAATGAACTGGCAGCTGGGGATCTAGAAGCAGGAAAACAAAAGCCCCATAAAGTTGGTTATTTTGTTGGATGCACATCTGCTTATCGTAATAAAGAGCTAGTCAACGCAACAAGTGAAGTTTTAGGAAAACTGGGAATTGAATTTTATGTTTTCCCGGATGAAAGATGCTGTGGATCAGTGTTATTTCGAACAGGATTAGAAGATGAGGCTTTAGATCTCGTTAAACATAACTATAAAATGATACGTGAAAGTGGGGTTGATGAAGTTGTTTTTTCATGTTCAGGATGCTTTTCCACTTTTACTTTAGAATACACTAAGTTTGCAGGTGGAAACTTAGGTTTTGACCTTTTTCATTTAACGCAATATGCTTTGAAAACTGTAAAAGAGAAGAACTTAAAAATAAGATATACCAAACGAACAAAAGATGATCCTCTACTAATAACTTATCACGATCCATGCCATCTAGGGAGATATTGCGGTGTTTATGAAGAACCACGAGAATTACTTCGAATGATTGAAGGAATTAAATTATTTGAAATGAAGCATAATAGAGACATGGCTTGGTGTTGTGGCGCAGGAGGCGGAGTTAAAGCCCTATATGGAGATGTCGCTGGCGAAATCGGAAGAGATAGAATAGCCGAAACTCGTACTTGTATGGTAAGGATACGCGAGGATAGATTGAAAGAAGCTATTGAAACAAATGCCGAAGTTTTAGTGAGCTCATGTGTATTTTGTAAGAACAACTTATTCCAAGTAGCAAATGAGGATAATTCTCCAATAAAAGTAATAGACATTTCACAACTCCTAAACGACTGTGAATTTTATCAGTAATAAATTATAATTAGTAGTTTAGAATTCTATTTTTAACTTTTTTTAATTTTCTCTCAAATTATATCTATTTTTAATACAAAAATAGAAAAGAGTAAAGGAGAAGTAAATTCAAATAAAAATATCCAAGAAATTAGATTATTTAAATATAATGCTAAGGGCGAAGTTCAAGACTAATTTGAATTAAAATTCTTCCTTTTTTAAAGAAATAAAACATTACGGAGTATTATAAAGATATGTGCAAATTTTGCACAATTATTAGAAGATAGACTTTTAAAACAATAAACATCAAAATACTAATATTTCTCTCCAAGGCAATTCTGAAAAATTTTGCAAGTTTCAATCTGAAACTTTTTTTCTAAAATTGTACCTATTTGAAACACTACGCTATTCCGAAAATTTTATTTGTCAGTTCTCGATAATCTTAAATATACATAATCTTTATTATAAATAGAACAAAATTATAAGCATTAAAATAATTATAAAATAGGTGGTTACATGATTGTAGAAGATAAATACTTTATTGCGAATTATGAACAGAAGCTAGATTTATTTTCACTATCGCCCTCAAGTAAATTTATTTTATATTTATTAAAACAAAGAGGTCCTTTGAAACAACAAGAAATAATAGAAAAGACACTTCTTCCTAAGCGAACAACAGCCTATGCTCTCAAGAAGTTACAAGAACAAAATTTTATAAAAAAATCTAAGGATTTATTTGATAAACGTGTAAGTATTTTTGAAATACTAGTTTAGGATTATCATATCTTCTTCTTAAAAAGTAAAGAAAAAAATTATTTATTGTTTCTTTTCCATATCAAAACTGATATTAGACCAATAGATACTAATAGCACTGGATAAATAATTATTTCTAGTAGTGAAGGATTCGCATTATAACCAAAAAGAGCTTTTATTAATGCGCCGAAAATCTCTAAAAACTCAGGAGTTGCTGGATTTCCATCAGGAAAACTTTCAGGTAAAATATGCTTAATATTCCAAACTTCTCCAATAATCGGATTAATTATTCCCGCTTCAATAAATTCGTGAATGCCATATGTGATCAACCCAGCAGCAAATAGTATTAGCATTATATTTGTTATTTTAAAAAAAGTTCTCAAGTTAATTGATTTTATTCCGTAAAAAATTAATAGTCCTATGAGAATCGAAATTGCTAAGCCAATTATAGAACCTAATATAACACTTACTTGAGTTAAAGAACCGATAGATGCTGCACCTGTTGTGAGTAAGACTAACTCAATCCCTTCTCTAATTATAATAATAAATGAAGTGATTGAAATCGAAAACACCTTTTGAGTTTTGATCGAATCTTCAACCTTATCTTCGAGATTTTCTCTCATCTTTGGACCTTCCTTGCTAACCCATAAAACTAAAGTTAATATGAAAATCCCTGATACGATAAATGTTGTTCCCTCAAATATCTGTTCGAGTATACCGGTAAATCCCCCAAATGCTATAGAGAATATTATAGCAAATACGATGCTTGCAGTTGTCGCTAAAATTATTCCTAAGTAGACATATTTATAATAAATTCTTTGGTTGGTCTTCCTTAAGTATAATAAAATTATTACTACGACTAAAACAGCTTCTAATCCTTCTCTTAACGCTAAAAAAATCGGGATTGGTAAGTCAACTAGTGATATCTGATTTAACATGTTTTAACC
>JAGXNZ010000253.1 GCA_019894655.1 Promethearchaeota archaeon
CTTCGGATCAGTCAATGATGGAAAAAACTGAAGAAAACATCCCAAAAATTATTAAGATTTTCCAAGAAATTCTGATGTTGTTAAGCGATATTTTAACGCTTCCAATAAGAGTATTAATTTCTGAGGGTCATTACGGTCTAAAAACAGCTATAAATTCCGTTGTATCTGAAGAAGAAGGGTTGTTTGGAAGTATAAAAGATAGAATTGACACAATTTTTGATTATGTTCAAGAAATTAGGCAATAATAAAAAAAAGAGGAATTTTAATTTTTTTTGATTTTTTTTAAGTTTTTAGACCTAAATACATGAAAAGTGCAAATGTCATCATCACTACTCTTACAAAACCAATAGCAATAGGTATAGTAAGTATAGAATCTAATGCTCCACAGACAACGAAAATTATAAATCCTAACGATAAATAAATAAATTTCTTTCTTAATTCCCCAGTTGCTTGTTTTGCTTTTATTAAGAAACCAATACCTAGAAAGACTAGAGCTGTTACGAGGAACAAAGCAATTAATAAAAATGTTGGATGCGTCCTAATAAAACTAGCGTCAATTAAACCCTCACCTGGGTTGATAAGTGTCCATGTGAAGGATTGGTCTGTTTGGAACCATAGAAAGTATTCAAATATAATACCTAATATAATAAATGCTCCTACTAATATCCATTTTTTTTTAGGTATTAAAAGTTCACCACCAAGATACATAGCAACAATTAATGTCGGAGCTACCCAAAGATAACTCAGCAATGAATATAATTCAATTGGTGTTATGTTAGTTCCTGTGAATGTAACTAGAATAAAGTCTATAAAAGGACCAAGCCATAGAAAGCCAACAAAAAGCATTGTCAATGCAGCGAATGTTAAGAGCTTTGCTTTTAATTTTATTGATTTATATAGCGATAATATTGCAAAAATTGAAGCTGATAAAATAATACCTGTTGCCGTTAAGCCATCTAATAATCCTAATGCGTCAACCATATCAATATCCCTTATTTTTTTTTTTGTTTAGTTTTATTTAAAATTCATATATAATATTGTGGATTTTGTATTTATAATTACTTCTTGATTAAATTTTATCTTCTTATCTTAAAGATAGACTAACTTTGTCCAAAAAACCCTTTATTTCAAAAAAAAAAGATATTTTATAAAGGAAATTGACATAGAATTATATTAGAATTTATTACAAAAAATTTGATAAACATTACTCTAATTTTAAAGGTTATATTATGAGAAATCTTGCGAAGAAAGCTATAATAAAATTATCTATTTTTATACCGCTCGCAGTTATCGTTATGACTATCTTTTCACTGCCCTTAATGGGTATTCCTCCTTTAGGGAACCTCTTATTTCCTGGAAACGGAGTATGGAAAGTTCCGGGAGAGCTTCCAGCAGCAGAAAGGTTAAACATACCATCGTTAAGAGGGGAAGTTACAGTTATTCGTGATGATTGGGGTATACCTCATATTTTTGCCGAATACGAAGAAGATCTCTTTTTTGCACAGGGGTATTGTCATGCTCAAGATAGGTTGTTCCAAATGGATATGTGGCGTCGTCAAGTACAAGGAAGAATGTCGGAAATTTTAGGAGAGAGTATGTTAACCAGTGATAAAATCATGCTTGCGAGGGGTATGTGGGATTCAGCTATTAAAACTGATGAATTATTAAGGGAAATGGATAATAATGGAACTCTTGAGTTTTTCAGTTCATTTGAAAAGTATGTTGATGGAATAAATTATTACATTGAATCTCATAACGATTTCAAACCATTAGAATACCATTTAACGGATTTCCAACCCACTAAATGGACGACTGTTGACACCTTATGTTTAGTACAGGAAATGGCAAGACAGATGTCTTGGAATAGTCACGATTTAGAAAGATATGTTACTTTACAATCCTTGAATCACACATATTATAACGAACTTTTTGGAGAACCTTTACCTTATCAAATTCCAATCGTTCCCGATTACGGAGATTTCCCAGAAAGCCCTATGAAAGCGGGAATTGATTTGAAAGCTAATGCGGCTTTAAAATCAGAAATTTCAAACTTTCTAGAGAAGATACAAGAAATTGATTCAGAGAAAACCTTAATGGAGAACCAAAAAGAACAAATAATCGGGTCAAATAATTGGGTTGTTAACGGCACTTTGAGCACCACGGGGGCTCCAATCCTCTGTAACGATATGCATCTTAGTTGGTTGATGCCAGGAGTATGGTATGAACAGCATTTAAAAGCTGAAGATACGGGATTTCATGTTTATGGTTTTATAATACCAGGGATGCCTGGTGTTGCTGTAGGTCATAATGAAAGAGTAGGTTGGGGATTTACAAACACAGGATATGATGTTATAGATTGGTATTATTATAATACGGATGGACCAAATAATTACATTTATGATGGAGTGTCAACAGCTTACACACAAAAAACCTATAACATAAAAGTTAAAGATCAAGAAACAATTAAGTTCATAGTTAATTATACTGTTCATGGGCCTGTAATCAGTGATTTAATTAATTATGGATTAACTTCCTTTCTGGGAGACATTGTTTTAGCGCCAAAATGGACTGCTAACGATTATTTTTTCAATATTCTTGCTGGTAATGGGTTTGATCGGGCAAATAATAGAGCAGATTTTGACGAGGCCTCAAAATACTGGACACTTCTTGCTCAAAATATTGTATACGCAGACATAGATGGAAATATTGCTATTAGACCAACAGGAAAAGTACCGATTAGAGACGATTCTAAAATCCCTCCAGGACATTTTGGAAACGGATCACTACCATATAACGGTTCAAACGGTGAAGGTGAATGGATTGGATATATCCCTTTTGAAGAATTGCCTAATTCTTTTAATCCATCGCAAAAATATTTAGCTTCCGCAAATCAAATTGTCGCAGGATCAGAATACAAAAAATATTTTTTACAAAACGAATATGCAGATGGATATAGAGCAAGAAGAATAAATGAACTTCTTATGAATGCTGCTGACGGATCTGTAAGTATAGAGACTATGAAAAATATTCAAAACGATGTGAATTCAACTGCAGCGAGGGCGTTCGTTCCAGATTTAATTGAAGTTATACACGATTATTACGGTCCTGCAATTCCTACGAAAACTAATAATGTTCTCACAGAATTAGAAAACTGGGGTTTTATAATGGATAAGGAAGAAAGCGCGCCAACTATATATCGTAAATGGAGAGATTTTTTCCAAGACTTTACGTTTAACGACGAATCCACATTATATGAGATTAATATTCCCTCTAGAATTGTTGTATTAGAGTATTTAATGAAAGAAAATGAATCGTCTCATTGGTTCAATAATATCTCCACGCCTGAAAATGAAACTAGAGATGATATCATGATTCAAGCGTTAAATGCTACTATAGATTGGTTAGAAGATTTTTACAATTCAGAAGATCTAACTACTTGGAGATGGGGCGATCTCCATCAACTTTACTTCACCTCTCTCACTCAATTAGACTTCTTAAGTAAAGGTCCTTATGAAGCTGATGGGGAGAGGTATACAATCAATCCTTCAGGCGTAAATATAAAAAATGGAGTAGGTTATGCGAGAGGTGGCGCTTCTGAAAGATTAATTATCGACTTTAGCGACTTAAATAATTCTTTAAGCGTAATTCCTTCAGGACAGCGAGGTCTTTCAAACTCAAAACACTATTCAGACCAACTAGAACAACTTTTTTTAGAAGGTAAATATCATTATCAATATTTCTCAAACACATTATACAACTTTCCCACTAGTTCAATTGAATCTAAATTATATTTCTTTCCAACTGGAGGTTAATAGCATGGAAATTGCAAATCGAACGTTCTACATAAGTCTTATTGTGGTTTTATGCCTGACAATGTTACTAACTCTAATTCCAGTTTGGCAGTTAGTGATAATTCCGGGAATTATTGCGGGAATGCTTAACAAATCCTTAAAACGTGGGATTTTAAGTGGTTTTAGTGGAGTCACCCTCTCATGGGGGATATATGTTCTTGTTGGAGTGTTTACGCGAAATGTCTATTTTTTGCTCGATCAATTCGGAGAGTTAATCTTTGGAGGAGGTTCTGGATGGATATTTTTAATACTAATAATGCTATTAGCAGCTATATTTGGGGCTGTTGGTGGAGGAATTGGCAACGGTATCATGACTCTAATTAATATTTACCTCGAGAAGCATCCTTATCGAGATTCAAAAACAAAATAAGATTAAATTAAGACAAAACCCAATTTAACTACTTTTTTTTCTCTATTTTTAAATTTAGAATACAGAAAATAAAAATTATTGCGTATACTAATCTAAAAGCGCCGCAATTCTGTTCGAGACGCTTTGGATATTGAGGAAAACCATTCCTAAACTAGAATTAGCGCTACATAAGGTACATAATATAGCATTCTCACCCGCTTTAGAGAGAACAATAATTCCATTTAAACCTTCAATAAGGATTCTTTTTAACTCGCCTCTATCAAGTTCCTCAACCGCGCGCTCTGAAACGCTCTGTATAGCTGCTGACATTGCCGAAACTATACCGTCATTCACATCCCGGCTTAAAACGGAGCAAATTGGAAGTCCTTGAACGCTGACTATAGCGGAACCCTCAATATCACTATTTACTGCGGATAATTTTCTTAGTAGGTCCGTGAGCTCGCTAATATTCTCAGACAACCATAAATACCTCCTATCTTTTTAACGAGAGTTTTAATAACTTGCAAATATTTTTCACTCAAGTATAAACCGTTGTAATGAGTGATAAATCAATAACTTATATGTTCTATTAAAATTAACTTTATTTAATTATTAATGTTTACCTTATTTTTTCTATTTTATAATGTATGTTGTATTTAATTAAAAAATATTTTTATCAATTTTATCATTACAATATATTAATGAATGAAATAAACAAAATGAAAAATCAATCTGATCAAGGAAGTAGTAAGGAAGAAGCAGAAACTGAAGCCGAAGAAAAAAAATTGAAGTTTGAATCTCTTAATAAAGCAGGTAAAATCGCTCAAGAAGTAAAAAAATTCATTAGGCCACAAGTTGAGGTTGGTACAAATGTATTTAATCTTATTAAAAGTTCCGAAGCAAAGATCATCGAGTTAGGAGGAGAGTGGGGTTTCCCCATCAATGTAAGTATAAATAATACAGCAGCTCATTATACATCTCCAATTAAAGACGATGAACTTACTATTAATGAAGGAGATATTGTGAAAATTGATTTAGGAGTTCATATCGAAGGTTATATCGTTGATACTGCCTTTACCGTAAGTTTTAATGATGAAAAAACCCTTGAAAATATAATTCAAGCGACTGAAGTAGCTCTTGAAGCAGCAAAAATGTTAGCTAAACCCAAAGTCAACACAAGGGAATTAGGAAAAAAAATAGAAGATATCGTTAAAGGATTTAAATTTAACCCTATAAAAGAATTAGGTGGACATCAAATCGAGAGATGGACGGTACACGGTAAAAAAAAGTTACCTGAATTGGGTAATCAAGGTGGGGACATTATGGAAGAAGGGGAAGTTTTTGCTATAGAAATTTTTGCCTCAACAGGAGAAGGAAGCGTTCATAATACAAATGCATCCTATATCTATGGATTGAATCCTTACGCAGGAAGAGTTCCGCTGAGGAGAAAAACATCTAAGCAAATTTTAGGGCATATCAATAAAAATTACAAAACCCTTCCTTTTGCAGAAAGATGGTTAGCTAAAGATTTTAGAATGGGTGTCGTTTTCGGACTCCAGGAGTTAATTCAGCAAGGAAAAATTCAAGTTCATTATGTTCTAGCAGAACAGAAGGGAGAATTTGTCGCTCAGAGTGAAGAAACGATATTAATAACTGAAGATGGATTTAAGCAGCTAACTTGAAATTGGAGATATAAAACCACTTAACCTCAAAGAACTCATGAAAAAACTAAAAATATGCCTTATTTCTTTAACTGTTTCTCCAGATAGTGTGGATGGCGAGGCAAAAGTCATCAGAGCACTTTTTGAATATTTAAAAAAACAGGGACATAACGTTAAATTAGTCACTGGTAAATGGAACAAAGACTTAGACACTCCAGGCATTATTCAATTCGATTTAATCAGAAAAAGGTTTCTATGGGCGCTTCATTTCTATTTTAAAGTCATTAGATACTTAAGAAGGAATAGATTCGATATTGTCCATGCAAATAGCGCAAAAGCTGCCTTACCAGTCATTTTATCTGGTCAGAAAAATTTCATAAGTACCATTCACGATTTTACTCCTTTTGAAACGCAACTCACAAAAATTCCATTAGAAAAGCTTTTAATTAAATTTGTTTCTAAAAGAGCATCTTCGATCCTAACAGTGTCTAATTTTGTTAAACATGAATTCCATCATTTTATTCCCACTATTGACAAGAATAAAATTATAACGATTTACAATGGTATTGATGAAAAATACAAACCTTATCCGAATGAAGCTCAAAAGTTAAAAGAAAAACTAAATATTCATGGTCCAGTATTATTATTTATTGGAAGAATAGCGCAGTATAAGGGTGTGAAAAGTATAATTGAAGCTTATAGGATAGTTAAAAGCGATATTCCCAATATTAATTTAGTTATTGGTGGAAAACCTGACTTTTTAATGGAAAAGGAATACAATAACTGGGTTGCTGATTATAAAGACGTTCGTTTTTTAGGTTTTATCCCCGAAACTGATATTCCATTCTATTTTTCTATGGGAGATATTTTTATAACATATTCATCTTCATCTGAAGGATTTGGATTAACCTCTTTGGAAGCTATTTCTTGTGGAACTCCTGTCATTTGTTCAGCAATTTCAGTATACAAAGAAATTTTAGAGGACCACGCACTTTTTGTTCCACCTAGAAATCCCCTTAAATTAGCAGAGACTATTAATCTCCTACTGAGCGATGACGATCTAAGAAATCAATTAGTTATTGATGCTCAAAGATATATCCAAAAATACAGTTGGAACGCTGTAGGTAAAAGGTTAGAAAACGAATACGAAAAATTTATGAGTCTCTAAGAACGCCCCATGAGGTTTTTCTTAACAAATTTATAACAGATTTCATTTGGATTCTCAAAATTCAATATTTTTTCGCGAAAATGATTGGTAAACCTATCAGGTTTCGGTTTGGTTGAGAGAATTTCTAAAGATTTTTTTACAATTTCGTGACTCTCTTTTATATGTTGTAAAGGGAAGCCATTATTTATTAAAAAATGTTCCTGGGGTGCGGTCTCTCCTGGAAAAAATTCTATACTCGGTACATTTAATAAACTTGACTCACGTACTATTGTTCCACCGCCGCTGATTACTAAACTGCTGTAAAAACACAAATCAACCATATTTGGCATGTATCTTGTTATTTTTAAGTTGGAATTTCCTATGTAATTCTCCAATTTCTCGTTGAGAAATAACTCTTGCTTTTTCGTTCTTACAATTATCAAAAATTTATGATTTGGAAATTCTCTAAATATGGGAGGAAAGAACTCGCTAATTAATGATTCTTCTGGTTTAAGAACATCAATAAAATAACTTGCAAATGAGGGTTCACTTCTTATAACTACGTATTCTCCCTTCTTTAGGTTATTGTCATCAAGAACGGAAGGATTAGGTAGATATTCTGAAAGCCAAGCTATCTCGTCGATGCCATTATATCTTATTAATTTATTTGGATTTGCGTGGAGGTTTATATACAGTTGTTCGGGAACACAAGTTGGAGTAATAATATTATCTAAATAGGGAAATAGTAATTTACATACTGGAACATTGCGAGGTTCGTCATTATAACCTATTGAAGAGATATTCAACCCATATGAGATTCTTGTACCTTCAACAGATGAAAATGTAATAAAATAATCTGGCTTAAAATTTACAACCTTAGGGTATAATTCCGCCAAACGGTTTATATATGACTTTAATTTTTTTTCTAAAGTGGCGCCTCCGTGTTTCCCTACTTTTTCATAAATTACTTCTAAATCGTCTAAAATTTGAAAGGTTGAATCGTAATCTCTTGCGGTAACAAGGAGGTCAGCTCCATCATTTCTAAATTTTTCTAAAAGAGATTTAAACATTATACCTGTTTTTGGTTCTTCTACGTCAATCCAAATTTTCTTCCCTGATAAACTCATAATTATACTAATTCTTTCAGTTATTATTTAAAAATTTTAAAAGGAGCATCTATACGATTTAAATCCAATCTGCAGGTTTTTTTTTTAAAAATTTAGCAGGGTTTCCGACGACTATATCTCTTTCCTCAGTATTTTTTGTAACAACAGCACCTGCTCCAACAATTGTTCCTCTTTTTAAAGTTATTCCCGGAAAAATAATTGAGTTTGCACCTAGTGATACTTCGTTTTCAATTGTTGGACCAATTAAATCAAATTTCTTCCGCTCCATATATTTATCATTCGTTAATTTACAGAAAGGACCCATAAATACATTATCTCCAATTTTACAATGTAACGGAATATACACTCCTGTTTGAATACTAACGTCAATGCCTATTACTACATTACCATCAATAACCGAGTTAGTACCTATAACTGTATTATGTCCTATTGATGTTTTTTCCCTTATCATAACATTATGTCCTGTTTGACAATTGTTCCCAATTGAAACCTCAGAGTAAATTATAGTACCCGCTCTTATGGTACAATTTGTTCCAATAGAAATTAAGGGACTCTCATAATCCGTTATATTTCTCTGACTCTTTACATTTGTTAATAATTCTGCTCGTTGAGGGTGCCCAATAATACAATTTTCCCCTATATAAGTTCCCGATTGAATTAAAGCATTTCCGTAAATTTTGACACCCGTAGAGATATAAACTCCGCTCTCTATTTTAACTCCTTTTCCTATTATTACAAATGTATCAATATATGCTTTTTTATCCACAATAGCATTCTTATGAATAAAAGAATTATTTATATTTTCAAGTTTCACTTCTATGGATTCACTTTCTTTTGATTTTTAGTTAAAATATATTGTAAAAATTATTAATTTATTCATTTTACGCAACTACAAGGAGAGGAATTACACTTTATACACTTATTAGGGTATTTACTAACTAAAGATTTTTCTATATCGATATTTAAGATATTTGCAACAGAAAATGTCCAGGCTATAATGTCTGCTAACTCTTCAGAAATCTTTTCTTTATCTAATTCTTGGGCGTTTAATAAAGTGGCAAGCTCACCAATTTCTTCAATAAGCCATATGAAAGTGCTTTTAATCCCTCGATTTAGGTCCTTTTTAAGGTAGAGGTTCTTGAGTAACGCTTGAAATTCCGACATACGCATATTCAAAAGTAATCAAATTCATAAAAAATGCCTTAAATAAAGTTACGAGGGAGTAAACAACCAACTAAAAATACCTAACCAAGCAAAATAGACTATCAATATTAAAGCAACAGCTATGATAACAGTTGTTATCGGGCTAACTTTAATTCCAATTGAACTATCCTCAAAAAATCTCATCAAACCAGCGCCTCCTAAGGGCATTGGTGCGTTTCCGCTTCTTCTTTTTTTCCGTTTTGATTGGCTTCGTTGAGACGACATTTATTATTTTTTTATTTATTTTTATAAATTAATTAAATTTAAAACAACACAAATAATAAGTTTTATCTCGAATTATATAAAAAAATATAATAAATTTTTATTAATGGTATTAATTATTGTTAGTTAATTCGAGTTTATAAAGGAATAAAATTATGAGAAGAAAAAGTTTTTTCATTATATTTATTGGATTTTTATCTGTTATGATTTTATTTTCAGCTATTCAATATGATTTTTCATACAATTTTCAAAATCATCTCTCAGTTGAAGACCCTCAACTATCAAGCACTTTAGAAGGAGCAGATAACCTTTTAGTTGTAGGTTCAATAAGAACCACTGATTTAAATACCTACGGTTTAGTAAATATAGAGGATAGGCTGACAATCTTAAACTATAATAACAATCCGATTAATTCATTTTTATTTGGATTAAAAGTTGAAGATTCAAATAAATTAATTTATTTTAACGCTATTGGTGAAACACAGAACACACTATTAATCGAAAGATCCCACGAAATAATGGATATTTACGAAATGATTACTGTGTATTTTGACACGCCGTTATTACCATCACAAGAAATTACTTTGACTGTTCAACATTCATATATAAATTTAATATCTTATGTGACAACATTTATTGATGATGAATTCACTCAGCTCTTAATATTTGAAGGGCCATTGTTTCCTCTTTTACCTTATAAGAGCGAAGGAAACATTAAATCAAATTATATATTACCGCAAGGATCTACTTTAGAATATAATAAAAGAATTGGTGGAATGGGAAATCTGGTTGGAGATAACAATTTATTGTACGATTTAGATTTCTACGAAGAAATTGATTATCTAGAGCCTTTTTTATTAAACTTAGGTGAGGATAACGAAACAGGTATTGCTGTAAAAAATATGTTTACATCGAAATTAGAAATAGAAAAAATAGACAAGGATATTTACATATCTCCCTGGGGTATTATTAAAAATGTTGAAGAAATTACGATTGAAAATGTTGGAACTGAAGAAATCCTTTTTATATATTTGAAAATTCCAAGCAACGCAATGAATGTAAAGGTTTACGACGATCTGGGAGAGGTCTTAGGAGTAGCCCTCATAGAATTAATCGATGATGTTTCGACAAAAACTGTTTCTATACCATTATACCAGAATAGAGTTTCGCTGTCAGCAGCATCAAAATTTACGTTTTTTCTCGAATATTATCTACCTCCTGAAGGATATATATCCTTTAATTGGCTCCAACAATCCATTTCAATAAACTTACTTACGACAAAATATGAATATTTAATATACGAACAAACTACCAATGTAATTATCGAAGGTTGTGGTATAGTTGACTATATGTCTTCATTACCAGAAGCTTTGAGTAGCTCGGGAAATTCTAAAGTTTTAGTATACAGCATAGAAAATGTTAGTCCACTAGTAGAGAAAAATATACTACTAACTTTTACTATTGATTTATTTGAAATACTTATTAGACCTGTTGTGTTCGTTATGATCCTTGCCTTATTGTCGTCGATTTTCGTTCTTGCAATTAAGACCCTTAAAAGAGAGGAACAAGTATCGATCTTCAAAAAAGAATTCATCCCTACTAGTGAAATTAGAGAATTTTGTTCTTTGTTCGAAGTAATCAATGCATTAGTGCTGGAAATTAGAAAAGCAGAAAGTGAGACAAAACGGAAGAAGTTAGCAAAAAAGACTTATAAGAATTTATTAAGCAAAAACACGGCAAGAATAGACCAGATTAAAGAAGAAATCCGCCCTTTTAAGAAAATCTTGTTGGAGACGAGCGATACATTTAGTAATATTGTAAAAAGACTTGATGTGTTAGATGCCGAAAGAATTAGCATTTCAGATAGCTTAAATCTCTTGGAGGCGCGATATAAAAGGGGAAAATTACCTTCTAAAGCAGCATACCAAAAATTATCAGATGATTTCTTCAATAGACAAAAAAAATTAGATAGAACGATCGATAAGTATATTCAACAACTAAGAAGTTATTTATTGTAAATAATAAAAATTTCGGTGAATTAATGAGACCGTGGTTGTGCGATATTTTAGCTTGTCCGATTGATAAATTTTTTCCGCTTGAGTTGATAATCTTTTCTTTTGAAACAGACGAAAAAGTTTTTAAAGAAATATTAAAAGCGTATGACAACAGAGACATAATTAGTATTAAAAAGGAAAATGTTATTGAAATTGAGCAAAGAAATGAAGAATTACTTCTCAAAGACGAAATCGTGATTGAAAAAAGTAAAATTGGTATTTATTTAAAAGCAATAATTTCCAGTGTTAAAGAAGTAGATAATATGAGCGACAAATCTTCATATGAGCTAAGTAAGCGATGTATTCACATTATACAAAATGATATAAAACAAAAAATAAAAGCCTTCTCAAACAATTTAATGAATGAACATATTGATACAATTTTGCCAGAATTATATTTTTTAAACAAATTCAAAACTGATATTGAAATTGAAACGGGTTTGTTGTTCTGTTCTAAGTGTAAGAGATGGTTCCCAATCATCGAAACTATTCCACAGATGTTACCGGATGAATATAGAGATGAAGAAGCAGACGTTCTATTTCTGAAAACCAATAAAGATTTATTAGAGAACGCATTTTTTAAACAAAATTTAAAACCATATAATCTATAAAAAATTAATATTAAAGCCCGGTGGTGTAGTGGCCAAGCATCTGGGGCCTTGAACCC
>JAGXNZ010000254.1 GCA_019894655.1 Promethearchaeota archaeon
ATTCACTTCACTTATGACTATCAACCTTTCTCTACTTTTAACTACACCTATTATCATATCAATATCCGTTGGTTCAGATCCAGACAGTTTTATAGACGATCTTACTACTTTCCTCGCCTTACTAATGATTGCAGTAGGTATAGCAAGTATTTTGTTTGCAACTACATGGTTCCTTATGGATTCTGGTATTCTGTATTCTAACTTAAAAAAATCTGGCGATACACATAAACCAATTGAAATTCGGTCTGTAGGGAGATGGTATGGACAATTTTTGAAAGGTTATGCTGGAATATCCGTTGTCTTCTCTTATATTGAATTTATGGAACTTTTTATCCCTCAGCTAGCAAATGATCTCTCTGTACCACTGTTTATTATGCTTTTGGTTGTATTTGTGCCTTTTCCGTTGATAATAGTTATTCCTCTAATTCCTGCTTTGATAATATCAGATCGTATAAAAGAAAAACGGATCAGATTCATAAGAGAAAAAGCGAAAAAATTCGGAATAACTTCAACTGCAGAAGTTACTTTTGAAACAAGAAGTTAGGCTGAAAAACATATTTTTCTAATGTTTGTGGTGAAAGATTAAATTTTAATTTCTTAGTTGATTTTTAATATCATTAAACAACTTAGATAAAAAGCGCTGCTAGTATAGTTCGATTCATATTTAATCAATCGAGTATAATGGTTAGTATGCCAGGTTGCCAAGAGGTTTCTACTCAAAAATTCTCGCAATAACTTGGCGACCCGGGTTCGATTCCCGGGCGGCGCATATCTATTTCTATTTTATAGAATTTATAAAATAAAACTTCGTGAAAGGTGTGTTTCACGATCTATTCTAATTCTACTGCTATTTCTGTTATAAAGTGCTTAAAAAATTAGTCACTTTAGAAGATCTTGGAATTTGAATTTTAAAATAATTTTCAACTATCTCATAGAGAAAATCTAAGTAGGGTAATTGGATTTTTACACCGTGAACATTCTCTAATTCTTCAATTACCTTGTTAATAATAAGCTTCTCTTTCTTTTTTAAATTTTTGACTATTTCAATAATTGTTTCAGAAAGTTCGTAAGTTTTTTGAATACTATTACGTAAATAAATAATACTTGGAATAAGTTCGTATTCTTCTAAAAATTTTCTTACTAAAGTCCTTTCAATATTGATCTTCTTTGGATTAAGTATATCGTCATTATCCTGAAGAATTTGGTAATTTTTCAGTACGATATAGTCTTTAAAACTCTTCGGTTGGTAATCCTCTTCTGATTTTACCAGTATAGAGTTTTCATAGGAATTTTCTGTTATGTAATCAACAAATCTGCGAATTTGTTCAACCATAAATGCTTGATCAGTAAATATCAATACCTTTTTCTTAAAAAAAATCGCTCGAATTATGTTTACGATTAAAGAGGCTGTTAAGTTAAGTTTGATAAGGCTTACATCAATTAAGTCTATTTGAGGAGAAGTTTCAGGTTCTTTAACTTGTGGGGATGTTATTTCAGGAAGTTCTAGTTGAAAATCTGCTATGAAAGTGTCTCTTACTGTCAGATTTTTATCGACATATGCAACGAAAGAATGTTCACAAGTAATGCCTTCAGTTACATTTACTGCATAAACTCCTCTTGCGGCTTTATCCACTTCTTCCTCTGAAATTTCAATATATCCCCTATTTGAACAAGATGGACATCGAACTTCAAGCTTTCTCATCTATAATTGCCTTATTATTGTAATTTAAATCAATAATGGGGATTTTCTAGCAGTTATAATTAAATTTTAAGCAATCTACTATTTATAGTTTAACTGAGTAAATAAATAAAAATTATTATGAAATCTATAATTCCTTCAAGATTGTATAGTTTATGGAAGGTTAATACCTATTTATCTTTGCATATTTCTTTTCAATCAGATTAGCTATAAGTAATGATATTAATGCGGCTAAATTTTCAGCTATCAAAAATGCTATAACGTTATCTAAAAAAATCAGACTTATCGCATAAGAACTAAAAAATATAGCAGTAAAGATAGGAAAAACTATTATTATTGGCCTAATAATGGGAAAATAGAGTATTTTTCGAAATTTAGATAACTTTATCCTTGATTTTTGAAATTGGCTTTTAATTTTCGACTTTTTTTCAACTTGAACGAACGACTCAAATATAATAATTACACCAAAAAACAGAGCTATAGTTGTACCAGTAGGTATTAAAATTACAACTAAATAATTTCCTACTCCAAGTATGTATTGAGCTAAGAATATAAATAAGACTTGGAAAATTCCACAAGCACCGAATAGCATTAGAGCAATGGGTATGTAATCCTTTGACGTCCAGCGAAATCTTATTGGCATTTTAATCCACTTGTTTTTTAATATGGTGGGCCCGGTGCGATTTGAACGCACGACCTTCTCCACGTCAAGGAGACGTCATACCGAGCTAGACCACGGGCCCGTGATTGTTTTCTCTAATTTAAACATTTAAAATACTTAAATTTGAGATAAATAATTTATATTATTAAAAAATAAATATTTTATCAATCTTCCAAGAAGTTCGAATCCAAAAATCACATTTAAAAAAAGAAAAGAAAAAAACTTATTTAAAAAAGATAGAGTTATGGCTTTTTTTCTCTTAAAGCTCTAACCATCGGTACATCTTTTCCTGATAATATTTCTAGCATAGCACCCCCACCAGTAGAAATAAAGGAAACATCGTGAGCATAACCTGACATTTCTGCTGCAGTTCCCATTTCTCCTCCACCAATTACGGAAAGAGCTCCATTTTTTTTAGTAGCTGCTGCCATTGCTTCAGCCATGTCAAAGGTGCCTTTTCTAAATACTTCTTTTTCAAAAATACCAGGTGGTCCGTTAGCAATAATTGTTTTTGCTTTCATCATAATTTCTTTGAATTCCTCTGTAGTTTTAGGACCTATATCACCAGTTACAGCGTTATAATCCTTTAATTCACTGATAGTGATTGCTTTACGGTTCCCATTTACTTCAATTATTAAGTCCTTTGGCAAAATGATCTTGTCTTTAAATTTTTCGTAGGTTTTTTTAATGTCATCCTTTGCTTTATCTAAATCTTTTGCAATTGCTCCTCGATTTGGTTCTCCGGTATCAACTCCTATCGCCTCAAAGATTAATATAGCTGTTAGACCAGAGCAGAGTGCGTAATCTAATTTATCATTTTCAAAATTGAATTTCATGGCTTTAAACTTATCTAAAGCTTTAGCTCCTCCAATAAGCATAACCATTGGCCTTTCAGGAGACTCTAAAATTTTACTCATGTATTCAAATTCCTTAACTGTTGTAGGACCTGCTAGTAAGGTAGGCCATCCGATTATCGAAGGTTGCGCTCTATGGGCTGCTCCAAATGCATCTGCGATGAAGTAATCAAATAATGGAGAAAGAGTTTGAATCATTTCTAATTTTCCAGCTTCAGAGAAGTCTTTAAACGTTTTATTTTCCAATTCCCAAGTGCGTACATTGTTTAGAACTAATACTTCACCCACTTTAATATCTCGAATTGCATTAATTGCTTTTTCTCCGAATACATCTTCAATGTATTTAACAGGGCGATCTAACAATTTTCTTATTTCTGCAGCGTGCATTTCTAAAGATGTAAAATCTTTATCACCTGGACGAGATTGGTGTGCCATAATTACTACAGCACTATCTTTGAGTTCTTCTAATGAGGGGATTAGCGCGTGAATACGAGGTGATTCGCGAATTCTGTTATTTTCAATGTCGATATTAGAGTTAATATCGACTCTCATCAAAATTTTTTTTCCTTTTAAATCAACATCTTTATAAGATTTATAATCAAACATTTAATCTCACTCTGTGTAATTTTTGGTTGTAATAAAAGTTAATATATTATATCAAAAAAAG
>JAGXNZ010000255.1 GCA_019894655.1 Promethearchaeota archaeon
GTACTACAAATTTAGATTTCGTTAAAATTGAGATTTCTGCTTTTGTTCCTACAAGGCTTTCCAGGATTTTTCGAGTGTTTTCATATTTTAACTCTAAAGGTGTATAAGGGTCAGTTACAGAGCTGAGTAATATCCTTTTCCCATCGTATCTTTGAGGTTTAATTTTATCGAAGTCGTAGGTTTTGATATCCAAAAATTCGCCCCATTTATCGCCCTTATGACCTGTAAATCTTATCATGAATTCTGCATAGCAGTATATACAGCTATGTTGACAACCAACGTAAGGATTAATAACGAAATCTATATCAGGTATATTACTTTTAGTTATTATGCTCTTTGCTTCTCGATAATTTATATTCATAATATTGAAATAAGATTTAGTAAATTTAATTTAATCTCTGTTTAATTCTTATTCTCCTATCAATATATGTAAAATCTTATTTAACTATCATATTTTTTAAGAAAAATCTTTTAATATGTTTGAAATTAATATACATAATAAATTAGACTAGGCTTATTTTATGCCATTAAAATTATTTGAAAATGATAGAACAAATAAGATCATCCTCTATATTATTCTAATAGCACTAATAGCTACATCGGCAATTATTATCTCTATGGTAGTAATATATTTCGCGTCTCTTGAAGAAACCGGAGGAGGATGACCTAGTGTATGCAGTATCTTTACAAATGTATTTTTAACCTTAATTTAAAAAAAAGGATGATTTTTGCGAGAAAATGTTAGTCGCAAGATGACTTACCCTGCAAGGGTTCAAAAAAAATAATACCAATAATATCTTATATAGTATGTAATATTTATTCAAATATTGATTAACAAAACTCTTATAAGTGTATAAAACCTCTTTAATACACAATTTTGAATAGCAGAGTGAATAATGTCGAACGAAACTCCCAATAATGTTAAAGAATCTTTACGTGCGATTGGATTAACAGATTATGAGATTTCAATATATCTAACTTTAATCTCAAAAGGGCCTATGGATGCAAGGGAGCTTTCTGATGCGTCTGGTGTTCCATATTCTAGAATTTACAATATTTTAACTCAATTAGAAAAGGAAAAAATGTTCATTTTAAGAGAGGAAAACACTCGTCCATCAACATATTTTGCAAAAAGTCCTGACGAGGTACTAATTATCGCAAAGAAACAACTAAACGATAAGTTTGATAAAAATTCAAACAAAATCATCCACATGCTAAAACCCATTTATGAAAGTCATGACACTCCAATAAAAATTGCTTTATATGTTCACCGTGGACGCGATGTATGTATAAGTCGCAGCATTGATCTTATCAATCGGGCAAAAAATTCTCTTTACTTTGTTGCTCCTTATTACGAGTTTTTAGATGTATTTTATGACGATGTTAAAAAAGCAAGAGCTCGAGGAGTTACTGATATAAAAATGCTTATTGAAGAAGAAGCGTTGAAAGACAAAGAATTTAAGGAAATTATAGACAAATATAGTGAAATCTCTGAAATTCGCTCTCGCAATCAAGTGTTTGGAGCAAGTGTAGTCATGGACGAAGGGGAAGACGCTTTTATTATACTGACCCAAGGATTTTTCAAAGCATTAAGCTATTTCGGAGTAGCTACCGATCACATAGCATTTGGGCCCGCAAGCAACTTTTATTTTGACTACTTATATAAATCAGCAAAACCAGTTAAAAGTAAAACGAAATAATAATTTTAGCGGGAATAATATAAAAATCTCACTCCCTCGATTTCATGTTGAACTATTCTCAATTAACCTCTTTTTCTTTAAAAATGGGGATAATAATATGTGATGGGTGATCTTTATCGTGATATATTGTTTGGGTGGCGATTTGGCATTGTTTTTTATTTTTTTTCCCAGCAAGGTTAGAATTAATATCAAATCTTGGAAAATTACTTGATGTAATCTCTAACCGTATTTTATGGTTCTTTGGGAAATAAACAGCGATGGTTCCGATTACTATTTCGAATTTATAAATCTTACTAGGGTCAACTAATTCAGGTTGATCTAAATTACCGCTTCGGTAACGCGTTCTAATCCCTGAATCAACTAAATTTATAGATTTTTTATTATTTGGGTAAACATCAACTAGTTTTACCATGAAATCCGTATCTTCTACGGTAGTTGAAGCGTATAGCATTATTTTTACCTCCCCGATTATTTCTAAACCTTTTTCAAGGGCACTGGTAGTGAAAATCAGAACGTCGTCACGCTTTTCAATATCATTCTGGTCTTGAGGACCACTCAATAAGAACAAATTTCTCCCACCTTTAGTAATCACGGGATTTAAAGGGTCAAATAGGTATTGATCTGGCGGTTCTTTTTTAGGTTTGTTTTTAGAAATAAAACCATCTCCGTTTAGGCCGTTACTCTTCCCATTTGAGTGAAGATACAACTTTAAATCAGTTGAAGTTGGAGGCCATTTATAAAAAGCTCTCCAAATATCCCTATTTAATATATATATCTGTAATGGAGGAATTTTAGATAAATCTAATTGTTCCCCTTTTAAACAACAATCGTACCACCAGAAGGGAAGGATTTTTTGAAAGAATCTAACGTCATCTTTTAAATGTGAATATTTCAATGGCTTTAATAAAAGTTTATCCAAATTTATATGGCTCCACGGCCCAATAATCATTTTAAATTTTTCTCTGAAAAAATCTGGAGCATTTTTTTGTATTAACATAACATCTCGTATCATATGTTCTATGAACATATCATACCACCCCCCTATAAATAACATGGGTGTGTTAAATTCATAGTTGAGTCCAAACGCGTATGGAGATAGGTCGTGATTGTGAAATATATTCCTTTTATAAAACATTTCCTTTATCAGTTTTGTAAACGATCCCTCATCCATCCTTGAAACATTGACATTTGTTTTATACACTCTATTCATCATTTTCATTGAGTATTTGGGATTGTCAAAGTTTGCCATATCTGACAACTTTGGCTTTCTGGAGTCTAATGGTTCGTTATAAAAAGTATTAGAAGGATTGAAAAAAAGTTGTTTATAGTATCCATTCCTATCCCATTGATCAAAATCCAGAGTTGTTAATTTTTTTATTTTTGCTGTAGAAATCATTATTAAGTATAAAGCCCCTGATAAACCAACTGGATACAACCCACCAGGATGCCAAAACACATTGGAATAAGAGCTGTGGATAGGATTTAAACAAGTCAGTAAATTATCATTACTCCAAGATACGGCTAGTTGAGTTATGCCTAAATAGGATAATCCCCACATTCCTATTTTCTTATTATACCAAAATCGACGAGTAATCCAACGTAAAGTTTCGATTCCATCTTGTCGCTCATACATATACAGAGAATTAGTACCATACTCGCTTGATCGCGCGGTACCCCGAATATCTTGAATCACAACGACATAGCCTTTAGAGGCGATAAAGTATCCTAAAATGCTAAGGCGATCTTTCCAATAAGGCAATCTGACTAGAATGGTCGGCCCTATTCCTCTTTTTTTGTAAAGTTCTTTAGGCATGTAAATATCTGTCGCTAATTTACTCCCATCTTCAAGCTCTATTAAGACTTCTCTCAGCCTAATTACATTAGTTTCAGGTAAAAAATTAAGTCTCTGGAGTCTTTTTGTTCGCCCAATTACTTCAAAAATTTTAAATAGGGGCGTATAAACATAATCCACAAAAAATGCCATGCGGATAAACACGGAACTTAAGGGGGCTAGAATAGTCGGTAATTTCAAACCGATCCTTATATCTTTAGGATTAAACTTACTTTTCATACTATAAAATGAATATAAATTTAAAGATTTTTGAATTTAACTATTTACCATGTAATTGTAATCGCATTTTCGGGGCAAACTTCGACACATTTAAAAC
>JAGXNZ010000022.1 GCA_019894655.1 Promethearchaeota archaeon
AACCAAAGAAATGGAATCTGTTGCAAAAAAAGAGCAAGTTGATGTAGAATTCATACGCAAGGGAATAGCTCAGGGACGTATTATTATTCCAAAATCCAACCAACGCAATACTGAACCCATAGGGATAGGAGAGGGTCTACTTGTAAAAATTAACGCTAATGTAGGTTCTAGTAAACGAATATGCGATATAGAGGGAGAATTAGAAAAAGCAAAAATAGCGGTGAAATACGGAGCAGATACTGTCATGGACTTAAGCACTGGAGTAACTGAAGCTGATGTCAAAATCATTCGAAGTCAAATTTTAAACGAAATAAATGTCCCAATTGGGACAGTTCCTATCTACCAATCGGCTTTAATAGCATTAGAGAAGAAAGGAGCTATTATAAATTTTGATGAAGATGACCTTTTTAGCGTTGTAGAAGAGCAAGCTAAAGAAGGAGTCGATTTCTTTACAATCCATGTTGGCGTCACGAAAGAAATTGTTAATTATCTGAAAGACCATCCGAGAACGGCAGGAGTAGTATCTCGCGGAGGAACTTTTTTAGCAGCGTGGATTTTAGAGAATAATCAAGAAAATCCGTTTAATAGTAATTACGATTATTTATTAGATATGGCTAAGGAGTATGATTTCACTCTTTCCCTGGGCGATGGCATGAGACCGGGAAGTATCTTCGATTCAACTGATTATGTACAGATTCAAGAACTTATGGAAATATCCAAATTAGTAAAGCGCGCTTGGGCACAGAATGTGCAAGTTATGGTAGAGGGTCCGGGTCACATACCTGCAAATGAGATCGAGAGAAATATTAAAATTATGAAATCATTATGCGATAATGCTCCATTTTACGTTTTAGGGCCTTTAATAACTGATATTGCTCCCGGATACGATCACCTTGTAAGTGCTATCGGTGGTGTTATTGCGGGATTAGCGGGTGCAGATTTTCTTTGTTATGTTACCCCCTCTGAACACTTAGCATTACCTAATAAGGAAGAAGTAAAGAGAGGCGTAATTGCTTCAAAAATCGCGGCTCACTCTGTAAATATCGCCAAGTACGGTAAAAAGGTATCAGATTGGGATTACAAAATGGATATCGCAAGAAAAAATCTTGATTGGGAAGGAATGATAAAGCACTCAATCGATCCAGAATTATCCCGGGAAATCCATTATCGAAATGGAAAGATGGAGAATGATGTTTGTAGTATGTGTGGAGAATTTTGCGCAATTAAAATCCTGCAGAACGCATTAGATAAACGAGCGTCTAAAAATATCCTGTAATAAAACCAGTAAATATGTTCTACAAATAATCCTGCTGTTTTTCTATTGCTGTGATAATTTTTTCAAGTTTTTCTATCATATTTTTTGAGTTTTTCCCGAATAATCTGATAATTGGTTCTTTTCCCATTGCTCCCTTATCCCATATTATATCAGGTATTCTTCCGGATCGCTCTACACTTTCTTTAATTAACCAATGCATAGTAGAAAATTCTCTTTGTTTTATTTCGCGAGGTTGATTTTCTCTAATTATTTCTTGCAAATCTAAACCAGTGTTACTTTGAATTGCTTTTATCCAATCTGGGTTATACTTCAGATTCATGGCAAAATTAATTGAAGGATCAATTTTTTTTGTAGAAAGAATTAATCTAGCGGTATGATCCGATACTCCGAACTTGATTTCTCCAGACGCTTGAGGATATCCATTGATTAAAGTTATCCTGCCTTCTACACCAGCAATGTCTTCTTTAGTTGTTGCTGTTTGTAGTGATCCAGATATGTTCATTCTGACTTCAGGAATTAAGATACTAAATTTGTTCGATTTCGAAATGTAATTATATACTTCTTTAATTTGGTTTATCACATCAATTTTTGGCTTGGAAAGGGTTAAATCTAATATCTTTCCTTCATCAGGTAATTCGATGAATTTTTGAAATCGAGAATCAAAGAAAGCTTCTGCTTTTTCGATCGCTGCGCTAATGGGATATCCTTTAGCAAGAAACCCTGTTATGGCAGAAGAAAAAACGCAACCAGTACCGTGAATATTTCCTTTATGAGAGAGTTTTGGTTTTACATAAGTCCTGAAATCGTAATTTTCTGCTGTTTCACCGTTGCTTCCGATGCAAACTAGATCAAATACCTTGTCTTTAGTTGTTCCAGCGCTCTTAATAACTACTGCTTTTTCTTCTTTAGAATGGTTACAGTTTAGCTGTAATTTTTTCACAAGGATTTTGGCTACCTTTTTGAGTTCCTCGATATCGCTTTCATGTTTATTAAGCAAATCCGTGCTAGAGTAATAACTAGCTTCATTTACATTTGGAGTGAGTATTTGGAGATGAGGAAACAAATCTCTTTCTATTTCTAATTCCAGCCCTTCGCTCGAAATTCTAGCGCCAGCGCTAGAAACCGAAACTGGATCTAATACAGCGTATAATTCGTATTTTTTCACATATTCAACAATGATATCTAAAGCTTTTACATCGGGAATCATTCCTATTTTAATGTATTTAACTGGGTATCTTCCTAAAATTGAATCCAACTGGTTACCTAGATCGTCAGATAGAGATTTGTATCCAAAAAATTCAGTTGCGTTTTGATAAGTAATAGCGGTAATTGCCGAGAAGGGATGGACTCCGCACCTATCAAATGTCCTAATATCTGCTTGAATTCCCGCACCTGAGGTAGGATCTGAACCTGCGATTGTTAAACAAAAAGTCTTCATATTATAATATTAGTAAAACTCAAATCCTAATTAACTCTTTCATAAGCCCATTTGGCTTTATCGCCCAAACCTAGAGCTTCGTATGCCTTTCCAAGATATAAAAATCCGTCAGGATAATTATATTTCTCTTTTACTAATTTAAATAGTTGATTAATGGCAAGATCGTATCGTCCTCGTATGTAGTTTATCTTACCTTTTAAGAATAGAATGTCCTGATCTTTTCTATTTGAAAGGTTCGCATCTTCCTGCAATTCTAACCTCGATATAGCGTAGTCATACTCTTGTTCGTTAATTAGAATATTAATTGATTCGATAAATTTTAGGAAGGTCATTTTCGAGGCAACTGCTTCCATTTTTTTTAACTCTTCTTCTTTAAGTTCGTTATCTAATGTTGTCAGTTTCTCATCCTCTCTAAGTTTTATAAAGTCTTTGAACTTGTCAAGCACTCCATTTGAATACGGTTCTCTACATAATGGGCAATTAGAAGAATGAAGTAACCACTCCTTCAAACAATCAGAGTGAGCAGGATGTTTATTAGGGCAATCGTGAGAAGAATCTACACCTTCAATAAGACTCAAATGACAAATTATGCAAGTAGCCATGTCAATCAGAAAACTATTTAATAAATTATAAAATTATCACTTTTAAGTATATGTTGTTTTTAATATTTCACTCTAATATTATCGTATTACTCTGGAATCGATTATGTCTACAAACAAAAAACGATTGTTCAATGAGCTCCTAACAAAATTTTTATTATTGTATGAGGATGTAGATGCTCTGATTGTATCAGATCATGAAGGATTTATAATTGCTGGGCAAAAAAGAGCAAGTATTGATATGGAATTGGTATCGGTTTTAACAGCTTTAATTAATCCTCTTTTAGAAAGAATCAGAGAAGAATTTGCCTTCAAAAAATTTGGATCAGCTAGTTTTGATACCGAAAACAATAGATTGTTGTTTATATCTATTGATGAAGATATCACTCTCAGTATCGTATTAGATACTCTATCCTCCATTGATAAAATTAGCCCATATGCATATTTTTTAGCAGAAAAGACAGCTCAAATTATTTATGCTGGAGAAAACGATGCCATTCAGGTCACAATACCCAATTTTGACATAGAATCCGAAAACTTAAAGGAACCCGATAGAATAAAAGATCAAATTTATCAATTGCGTTTAGATTCAGGAGGAATTTATAAGTTTAAATTTATAATTGTGGGTGATAAAGCTGTTGGAAAATCTTCGATCGTAAGGAGATTTGTAGAAAATAAATTTTCTCTTGATTATAGGTCCACTCTTGGCTTAAATGTCCTCTCCCATTCTTTAGGCTTCTATGGAAATGAGGTCTACTTTTCGCTTTGGGATGTAGGTGCACAGGAATATTTCAAACGATTTAGAAAGACTTATTATGTAGGCGCCCAAGCTGCTTTCATCGTGTTCGATGTTTGTAAAAGAGATTCCTTCGCAAATGTAAAAGTATGGTACAAAGAACTTGAAGATTTTCTCGACAAAAAAAAAATACCAATTGTTATTGTAGGTAATAAAATAGATTTAGCAGATCAGAGAAGTGTCGAATATAAAGAGGGTATTGAGCTCGTCGAAGAGCTTACGAAAGAGAATATTGAAAGTCATTTCTCTTACATTGAAACTAGCGCATTAACCGGTGAAAATGTAGAAGATGCGTTTAGCTTAATAGCTTACCATTATATAATGAAGAGTAAAGAAAGAGAGGAGCAAAAATTAAAAGAGAGCTTAATGGATCAAATCAATTCGTTACTAAATAAAAGAGGAAAATTGACCATCTCTTTTATTACTGAAAATCCATACTTTAGCCCAGCATTGCAGATCCTAAATGATGTTAATACATTATGTGAGTGTGAAAAATTAATAGATGATAAAGATAAAAGATTGTATAATTACTCCAACGGACTGTTGATTAAGAATTTTTTATTCGATAACATAGATATTAAAGATTCTGATGGTGTTTTTGTTATATTTGATGCCAGAAAAAAAAACCACATCGATCCAAAATGGAAGGATGTGGTTGTGAACATTATAAGCAATTTAAAAGAAAATAAAGTTGCTTTAATTGGTGTGAGAGTATCAGATGAAACCAATTGGTCCAATATAATGGAAGAATTTGATGTTAATCAATACTTGGAGAAGAAAATGGTATCTCTTTTGTTTTTTAAGATAGGTTTCGAGTATAGGCTGGAAATATATGATCAGCTCGATGTAATGTTTAGCACAATTACAAATCTGTGAGTTCTTACGTTAAGCATTAGGGAAAGCTAGCATAAAAAGTTTATAATTTCAAATAACTACTTTTAAAAGCAAGTTATTGTATATTTATGATAAGAATATTTTCTTCTTGATCTAATTCAAAATTGAAGGTGAATCCACTTGTTAGTTAATAGAAAACGATTATTTGATAAGATTCTTAACAAATTTCTGGAAAGATTTTCTGATGTTGAAGCAATTATAGTTTCAGATCTTGAAGGTCTCGTCATCGCTGGAGAAAAAAGAAAAGACACTGAAAGTAATCTAGAAATTGTATCAGTATTAACGACTCTGATAAATCCCGTTTTAGAAAGGATAAGAAATGAATTTGCCTTCAAGAAATTTGGAACTGCTTCGTTCGATACGGATGAACATCGCTTGTTGTTTATTACAATTGACGAGGAAAGAATTTTAAGCTTAATTTTTAATAGCATGGCATCAGTTGAAAAAGTTGCACCTTATACCTATTTTTTAGCTGAGAAAACTGCTCAAATACTTAATTCTGGTGAGGATGATACACTTCAGTTAGAGATTCCCGATTTTGATTCTGATGCAGAAAGGCATGAAAAGCTTAAAGAATCTATTTGTCAATCAGAATTGGATGAATGTGCAAATTATAACTTTAAATTTGTAATTATAGGAAACCACGAGGTAGGAAAAACTTCTCTAATCCGACAATTCGTAGAAAGAAAGTTTTCGCACGATTATCGAGCAACCATAGGATTAAATATTTTTGCTCATAATTTTGACTTTCAGGGAAACGAAATTAATGTCCAACTCTGGGATATAGGAGCGCAGCAATATTTTAAAAGGTTTCGCAAGATATACTACAACGGCGCAGAAGCAGCCTTTATTGTTTTTGATATTACTAACAGAGAATCATTTGAGGAAATCAAAGATTGGTATGAAGAGATAAATCAGCTCATTGATGAAAAAAATATCCCTATAGTTATCGTGGGAAATAAAGTCGATTTATCCAAGCAAAGAGTAGTATCCACAGCTGAAGGAGAGGAATTAGCGAAATCTCTATCAGAAACCGGTATATCCTACATAGAAACCAGTGCTCTCTCCGGTGAAAATGTGATCAATGCTTTTGAATTAATTGCTTATCATTATATCATTAAAACCAAGAAAAAAGAAAAAGATGTAATCCGAGAAGATTTAGTAGAAGCCATTATTTCAACCTTAAAAGAACTAGTTATCTTAGAATTAACATTCATCTCTGAAAACATGAGTTGGGATCCAGGCTTCCAAACAATAATGAACCTAGAGAACCTCGGTGAATATTCAAAGCTAAAGGACAACAATAAAGAAAAATTATATCCTTATAAGAACGGTCTAATTTTAAGTAGCTTTGCCTACGAAGATTTTAATCTATCTAATTCGGATGGAGTATTCTGCATATTCGATGCTCGCAATAGGGAACACATTGACCCTAAATGGAAGGATATACTTATTAATATAATTAGAAAAGTGAGAAGGAAACGCGCTGTAATTGTGGGTGTTCGAGTATCTGACGACAAAAACTGGTCTCAATTAATGGAAGAATTTTTAATTGATAAGGATTTAGAAGAGAAGGTTGTGTCGGTTCTATTTCTAAAAATTGGTTCAGACTATAGAGAAAAAATATACGAACATTTGAAACTGATGCTAGATGTTATAGTTACCACGAGAAAATTAAAATAATCGATATTTACGCTTTTAACCTATTTTTTAACTTATTAGCGATCAAATCCCCCATTTCGATGGTTGATAGCGTTTTTAAGCTTTCACTTTCTATATCTATTGTCCTTCCTTCATGTAATGCCTCTTCTACAGCACTATCGATTTCGTTCCCTATTTCGTGTGAATCAAAAGATTCTTCCATCATCAGCTTTACACTTAAAATGGTTCCTATGGGATTAGCAATCCCCTTTCCCGCAATATCAAGAGCTGAACCATGGATTGGTTCGTACATAGACACCTTTCCAGGATGAATATTACCGCTTGAAGCCATTCCTAGGCTCCCTATTAAAAACGCTGCTTCATCGCTTATTATATCACCAAACATATTGCCAGTAACAACTGTTTGAAATTTAAAGGGTGCACGAATAAGCCATTGACAAAATGCGTCTATATAAATATCTTCTATTTCTATTTTTGAATAGCTTTTACTAATCTCGTGAAAAATTTTTCTCCACAATTGGCTTGGTTTCAAAATATTTGCTTTATCAACGGAGGTGACTTTATTATAATTTTTTTTCTTAGCAAATTCGAAGGCAAACTTTATTATTCGCTCACAACCCTCTCTCGTGTAAAGCATTAGGTTCTCAGCAGAATTTTCTTCCAACTTACCTATATTTTTATAAAGCCCTTCTGTATTTTCTCGTACAAAAGTAATATCAATTCCGTCTCCTATAAACTCGTCTTTTAAAGGACAATTATCGCGAAGAATGTCATATAATTTTACTGGTCGTAAATTAACGTACAAATCTAATCCCTGCCGGATCTTCAATATTGCACTTTCTGCTACCCCTGGTGGTAAATCAGGTAATCCAATAGCGCCAAACAATAAAGCATCAGAATTTTTAATAGTTTCAAACGATTTTTCTGGTAGATTTGTTCCAAATTCCTTCCATACACCACCTCCCGCTGGAGCGTCTTTATAATCAAAATCATAGTTAGTGAACTTTGAAATGATATTAAGAATTTTAATTCCTTCGTTCACAACTTCGGGACCGCAACCATCGCCGCGAGTGATTGCTATTATTTTCTTCATGCCAATTATCGATTATATTTTTAGAAATTTACTTAATATTTATAATAGAAGATTTAAATACTATTCTTAATTCTTCTTGTTTAAACTTAACTTCATGGTTAGTAAAAATGTCGTCAGATCCTAGTTTTTTTGATGTATGGTATAAAATTACTTTTGTTATTGTCTTCATTGGAACTTTATTAGTAACATTTATAGCCCCAGTAAATGTCTGGCCAGGAAGCATTCTATTTCCTAAGTATGTAGTAGATTGTACTCTAGGGTGTGTTTTAACTGAAATTCCCATTAACAACCTTTGGGGTGGACTGATTAACGGTGCCACATATGGTGTATTAGGAACAATAGGATATTTAGGTGTTCGCTCGATCTGGAGAAAGTTAAAGAAATAATCAATGAATATTAATTATCTATTTTTTTTTGTCAGAAGCTGAACACTAAATAAAATGAAATTAGAAGTTAAAAAAGAATACATTTTTTAGTTATCAATCTCAAGAATAGATTAAATATCAAGGAGTAAAAAAGAAATGGATCTAATAATCAAAACCTTAACGCCTGATTTAATGGAAGATTTTCTAAATTTTTTTGATAATATTGCCTTCTCAGACAATCCCGAATGGGGGGGGTGTTATTGCCATTTTTATCATTTTGCCGGGAATATGGAACAATGGAAAAAAGCAACAAAAGAACAGAATCGAAATGCTACAAAGATTTTAATCAAGAAGGAAAAAATGAAAGGACTTCTCGCTTTCGTGAATAGCAAACCCGTAGGATGGTGTAATGTCAATTCAAAAGATGCCTATAAAAAAACTCCTATTGATAGCGAGTCTGAAGATACTTTAGAAGGAAAAATAGCTTCGATTGTATGCTTTTTAATAGCTCCTGCTCACAGAAAAAAAGGAATTGCCCGAAAACTATTAAAGCACGCAATAAAAACTTTAAAAGAAGAGGACTTCACTTCGATTGAAGCTTATCCCAGAAAGGGTGATTTATCAGATGCTCACAGCTATCACGGTCCTGTATCTTTATTTGATTCTGAAGGCTTTATAGTTGTAGAAGAGGACGAACATTTCATATTGATGCGTAAATCTTTGATTTAATATCCTTATAAACTTGCTTCATAGCAACCGAAGTATTAAAATCCCTATTTAAAAGTCTTTTCTTACAAGGATTGTTCAAACTTTAACTGAACTTAGCTGTTTCGCTTTCATTATTAAAAATAAAAAAAAATCTCTGATCTAAGGGCTCAGCAGTATCTTTACTGCTTTTCTTCTCTTACATCGCAATTTTGTCGATCGGACGAAATTATTAACCGAAACATATCCTATCGAAAAA
>JAGXNZ010000256.1 GCA_019894655.1 Promethearchaeota archaeon
ATCGACTCTCATCAAAATTTTTTTTCCTTTTAAATCAACATCTTTATAAGATTTATAATCAAACATTTAATCTCACTCTGTGTAATTTTTGGTTGTAATAAAAGTTAATATATTATATCAAAAAAAGGTTTCAAATGTTCATTGGAAATTTGCATCTCTATTATAAATTTATGATAATGTGGAATAAGCAATTTTAATACAGTATAATAACCAATTTTAGCGAAAAAATTCTTTTACGACATGTTTACAGAACTATGCTAATTTTCCCCCTAGATTTGCTCTATCTGATTTAAACCTAATTAAATGAAAATGCTAAAAAAAATAAGTTGGAACATCTTTCTAAATATATTAATACTCAAAGGTTTTTATGAATATGGAGATTTGAACTTAAAATCTTACGAAGTTTAATTCGGTGATTGAGAGTGGATGATATTAGAGATATATTAAATAAGTTGTTAAAAAAAGAGTGCACAGTCGAAGAAGCAGAAAAACTGTTAAAAGCAAATGCTATTGAAGAAGTTGGAGAATTTGCTAAATTAGATATTTTCAGAAAGGTACGCACTGGCATCGTTGAAGTTATCTATGCGGAAAACAAGGAACCTGAAGTAACTTTAGATATTATTTACTCTTTTCTAAAAAAAAACAGGTTCGCTATTGTTTCGAGGTATAAAGAAGAACTAATCTCTCTAATATCAAAAGAATTCGAAAATAACGAGGCTTATTCAGTAAACATAAACCAATTCGCTAAAATCTTGATAGTAAAGGAAAAAGCCTACAAATTTGAAAAAAAAGGTGGAAAAATAGGTATAATCACAGCTGGGAGTTCAGATATTCCCGTTGCTGAGGAAGCAAAAGTGATAGCAGAATCGATGGGTTGTGAAGTTATTTCCAGTTATGACTTAGGGATTGCGGGAATTCATCGTCTATTCACACCTCTTAGTGAGATGATGAAAAGTGGAATTCAAGTTATTATTGTATGTGCTGGAATGGAGGGAACATTACCTGGAGTCGTTGCTGCGCTTGTTGATATCCTCGTTATTGGTGTTCCAATTTCCAGTGGCTATGGTTTGGGCGAAAAGGGTATTGGCGCATTAACAACGATGCTGCAGTCGTGTTCCCCAGGTTTACTCGTTGTCAATATTGATAATGGCTTCGGCGCTGGAGCTTCTGCTGCGTTAATTGCTAATAAAATAGCTGAGTAAATTCCCTTTTTAAAAACAAATTTTTTATTTTCATTTCATCTTTCAGTTTTTTTCTTGAGTAAAGTAAGATCAGGTATTATGAGAAAGTAATTTTTATAAGTAAAACCAAGATTTTGCATAATTATAAATAAATTTAATATTAAAAAATTAGTGAATGTTATGGCACCTACAGATGCTTCTCTTGAAGCATTATCGAAATTGAGACAATTAAATCCTGTAACGGGATGGTATGTTGACTCTTTTAGTTATCGTGTTATATATCTACGGTGTTGAGATCAAAAAAGCAAGAGAAACTAACAATTGGAGCACTGTCTTCGCTGGATTAACATTATTAGGGCTGGATCTTATTAATGAGATCTGGAACGGATTAGTATTTGCGTTTTCTAATTACTCAGCGTTTTGGACTACCCCGGGAGCTAGTGCTTATATAATACTGATTGGCTGGAACATAGAAATTGCTTTTATGTTTTCGATCGGTGGCATTGTCTTTGCAAAGTTTCTCCCAGAGGATAAAAATCAGAAGATTTTAGGACTTCCAAATCGCTGGGCTATGGCAATCGGCTTTACGCTATTTTGTGTCTTTGTAGAGATTTTACTGAATATGGGAAATTATTTAATATGGGAATACGCGTTTTGGAACTGGTACAATCCCATACTAATATTCCTCATAGGATATTTTCACTTCTTTGTCGGAGCTTTTTATGTTTACGACCTCCCCGAAAAAAAAGATAAAATTAAGGTCGTAATCATAATTTACGCCATAGGAGTCGGCCTTCTTTGCATTTTTGGCCCATTACTTATGCCGCTAAGGATATTTTAATTTACAAAACTCTTTTTTTTTTTTAATTATTAAAATCTCTTTAATCAAGTAACTATTTGAACAATCTTCTGCTGTACCCAAATGAAGATAAGCTAAAACTAAACCGGATTTTGACCATTTTACATCTTACAAATTGCATGTGAAAGTATAAATATTTAGAACATTATAATTTATATTGATATTACTAATTCTATTTAATCTAAAAAAACTGACATACTATAAAGTTGAGACCGATGGTCGCAACAGTTGATAATTTTGAGAAGTCTAAAGAATTTTTTAAAAATGGCGAGATTCTGAATGCCTTGGAGAGTTTTGATAAAGCGTTAGATCGTTCAGATCATTCGAAAGACACTGTTAAAAAAGAACTAATTTTGTTTTTGGAAAATCTGTTACAATATAGCAGGGAAAACAATCTTAGAGACGAAGAAGCTATGGTTTTAAGAACTTTAGGAAGAACTCATTCGAAGTTTAAAAATCATGTAGAAGGGTTAAAATTTTCATATCAGGCATTAAAAATTCAAAAGAAAATTGGCAGAAAGTTAGATGTTGCGGAGAGCTTAGTTTTTCTTGCTGAAGATCTCGAAGTATCAGGGAATTACGACGAATGTGTAAATATATTTACTGAAGCTAACGAAATTTTTCATGAATTAGGGAAATTAAGTAAAGAAAAAGAAATTAAAAACGAAATAAAACGGTTAAAAGAATTTTCTGAAAAAATTGTTGAGGATGAATATATCTTAAAAGAATTCCATATAGATGACTACTAAAACCATCCGAGTATAGCCATTAAATTAAAAAAAATCTTTTTTTTTTCTTTGATTTTATATAAATAGCGCAAACTACGGTTATAAATTATTCTTGTAAAGTATTTCTATCACATTTTGACAATAGAAAAGTATTTCTCTAATAGTCAGAGATGTCTCTTTACTAATTAAACTTAAATCTTCAAATTCAGGTTTAACGTTGATAACTTCTAATTTTTCTCCATTTTTAATAAAAGAAATTTTAAAATTCAGTTCATACCATTTACCATTTATTTCTATTTTTTCCTTAACAATTTTACGATCTATACAAACACGTTTGCTTGAATAAAATCTTATACCAAGCGTACCTAACTCTCTTAAAGTTTTAAGTATGAAATCATAACTGTTAGAGGGATCACAAATGATTTTGATGACATGGCCAGGGCGATTTTTTTTAGTAATACTTGGGATTATTTGAATGTCCAGAATATCTTCATTTCCTAAAATATTTACAAAATTGCCTAAAATCTCCCCTGATACATCGTCTACAGCTGTTTCTAAAATACTAACTTCCTCAACATAATCACTTAGAGGATGTACCATATTAGAATTCATCTCTCCGAAAAACAAACGAAGTGTATTAGAAAAAGCGTTAAACTCATTTTGGCCCGTCCCCCAGGACATTTTTAACAGATTCATAGAGGGAACGAATTCTGTGTGAGTTGGATGCAAATTTACTAATAACGCTGCTCCGGTAGGGGTTACTAGTTCAGTTTCAATAGGTCCTCCTTTTATAACCAGATTAGATTTTTCTAATATTTTTACTGTAGCTGGAGCCGGGATAGGCAAGGTTCCGTGAGCACTTTTTATTTTTCCACCACCCAAAGGTACATCACTACAATAGTATGAGAAATTCGGGTCAAATCCACCTATTGTATCAATAACTTTCGTCACTCCTAAAATATCGATTAAAGTGTCAACAGAGCTTAATTCGTGAAGGTGTATATTCTCGATTAATTTTCCGTGAACTTCAGCTTCGGCTTTAAATAAAGTTCTTAAAACTTTCCTTGCAAACTCTTTTGCTTGATTCGAAAAATCTTTTTCGTTAAGATATTCATCGAGAGCGTTCGAGAGATCCTCCGGAGATCTATGGATTTTAGATTCCTCTATTATTATTTCAAGTTTATTAGTCTCTATCCCCATCCTTTTAACTTTCTTGAGATAAAGCTCTAATTTAGATATTCCTTTTAATATTTTCTTTAAATCTTTCAAATTTGTGAGGATTTGAGTCGAGTCAGGTATTAAACCTAATAACGATGCTAACAGCATATCTCCAGAGATACCCGAGTTAGTTAAATCAAAATATATAGACTTCATAACATGCTCCCACCCACGATTAAAATAGGTGAATTTGTACCTAGTAATATAAATAAAATAACAATACTAAAAATAATAAACCGTTGTTATTTTATAATAAATTGTACTTAATTTCAATTTAATAGTTATAAATTTAAGAATAAAAGAGAAATGATTAACAATGAGTGAACTTCAAACTATCAAATGTTATTTAGATCAAATACCTTCCACTTTTATAAAGTTGTTAGGTGTCGATCCACCATCTGGAATAATTCCAGAACCCGTCAAAGAGGTTGTTGATCTGTATCAAGGCATTGAAAGAATTAGTGTAAGTATAATTGATAATTTTGGATTATTTGAACTTACATTCAATAAGCCTGAATTTATGATCACCAATTCTCAGGTAATGATGCTTCTCTCCACCAAAAACCCATATACTTTAGGCGTGTTACATCAAATGATGTATGGAGGATTCGAGTTTGAACCCAATGGATTCCATTTGTTAAGATATCTAAATGAACGCGGAAAGAAATCGTGCTTTGTTGGAAGAAAAAAAGACCTCGAAAGATACGATGGAGGTACTCATTCGATTCCAAAAGAAACGGATATGGCTACATGGGTTGAATCTGCGAAGATTATTAATAATTTTGAAATGTCTTGGATGCATTATTTAGATTTTGAAAATCTTCACAAACAACAACAAGCATTAAAACAAAGAACTCCAGAGGATTTGATTGATAAATTAATACTGCGTACTGACAAGTGGATTTTAGGAAATTACAAACAGCTTAGAAATAACTCTCTAATGGTAATTCTCGGCGATCACGGAAGAGTCAAACTAAATTTGGAATATTCTGGCAAGATAGCTCAATGGCGGGAAGCTAGCGTACCGATAGCTATTATAATTAAGAAATAAGTTGTACTAGTTTTATAAAAATTAAGATGTCTAAAATGGAAGAATATAAGCGCTTTACAGTTTCACTTCCTAAAGATTTATACGACAAATTTGAAGTTTTCAGGAATAATATAGGCATTTCGAGATCAGATAGTATAAGGAAAGCAATGTATTCTCTAATGGCTAGTGAAGAATCTATTCCAAATGCTTCCGGAAATGTTGTCGGTTGTATTCCAATAATAATGCTTCATGAACATTTTACCGATAAGCATGAAAAGGAAGATTCCAGAGAACACCCTCATGAAATTGATCATGATAATAAACACCATGATCACGATTACGATTCTAGGCCAATATACGCCTCTGTCCAACAAACAGACGAAATCTTGAAAAATGATATTCAACATCATTTCTATGATGTTATTACATCGACTTTACACGTTCATCTTGAATTTGAGAAATGTTTAGAAATTATTGCAGTGTCTGGACCCTTTGAAAGAGTAAAAAAGCTTAAGGAAGCTTTGCAAAGATTAAGAAGTGTCGTATCTATACAATTTTTTATCATTGATAAAGAATTTTAATTAAAATTTAAGTAGTACCATCAGAAATAATAAATCTGCGTAAAAGGAAGAGAAAAGAATAAAAAATTTCCTTCAAACAAGAAGAGAATAAGGATAAGGCGATTAATGAAGAATTTTTTATTCTATTTGGTCGTGGTTATTGTGTGTGTTATAACTACAACAACATATTTCTATTAAAAATAAGCATACATTGGGAAATTAGTAATTGTTTAGAAATAAAAAAAAAGAATGATTTTAATTTATGAAAAAAATTTTTTTTTCCTTGCAGGTGATTATGGTAAATAAATTTGCAGTCCTGTTAAAGATCTTATTTACAGATCCTTTTCTTGGACTGTTTTTCTACCGTTTGCTTTTGCTCGACCAATCGCTTTATCGAGAATACCAATCAGTGCATTATTAAGTGCTGGACCATCAATTACATCTCCAGACGTGTTACAATCCTTAGTTTTGATATATTCTCGAACTTTAGATTTTACGAACAAAACATCAACCGCAGCTTTTTTAGCCATTTTTTATTCCTCCTTTAATTATTTAAATACATTTTAAAAATAAATTTGTGTTTAAAGAATATTTCTCCTACTCATATTTAAAGGTTAGTGAAAAAACTTCATAGAAGGTTAATATTTTGGGTGTACCAGCGATCTACAATACAAGTGTGAAATTGAATTTTTGACACCGTTTACTCAATGATCTTTAGGAGTTGTGTATCTATAAGGTAAATCATATACTAGAGCTGCTATATATATAACGTCTTCTTACTTGAAAGCATAAGAATTGTTCAAGTCATTTTAAATTAGATTTAAAATCTATGAACTAACTCTCCAAATTTGGATTAGATGTATTTTTTTAATTTTAAAAATTAACAGTTTTTATTACGAATAACAAATCAAAAAGTATGATAAAGTATTATAAAACTGTGACATGAATTTTAAAAATACTGTTCTAACAAGAGCACCAACAAGAATCTGCGACATCGGAGGGTGGACAGATACATGGTTTTACCCAAAAGGAGCAGTTTTTAGTTTTTGTGTGGATCTCTATAGCTACGTAAGACTTGTTGAAAATGGAAGTAATATTATAAAAATAGTTGCTCAGAATCTTGAACAAAGCGCTGAAATTCTTAATTTAAAGAAAATTGAATACAATGGCGTTTTGGATTTATTAAAAGCAGCGATTAAAAGAATGAACATAAAAAAGGGGGTTGATATTTTTGTGAAAGCAGACGCACCACCGGGATGTGGAATAGGTACTAGTGCGAGTGTTGCGGTTGCTTTAATTTCTGCCTTAGCTACCTACAAACGATTAAATATGGATCTAAATAAAATTGCTGCTTTAGCCCATAATCTCGAAACTGAAGAACTTGACCTTGAAAGTGGAGTCCAAGATCAGTATGCCGCTGCTTATGGAGGACTTAATTTCATGGAAATTGATTATCCTAAAGTAAAACTAACAAAAATAAAAATTAGTGAGAAAAGAATTTTTGAACTTGAAAATTCCCTTATTTTAGTTTATTTTGGAACAAGAAGTTCAAGTAAAATGCATAATGCAGTTATAAGTAATTATAAAAATCGAGATAAGACCACTATCAATTCTTTTGAAATCATAAGGCAGTGTGCGTATGAGATGAAATCGTCGATTAACTCTGACATAGAATTCCTTGGGGAGATTATGAATAGAAATTGGGAAGCTCAGAAATCTCTCCACCCCTTAATGATTAATACTGTAATAACTAAAGCAGAAAAAGTCGCTAAGAGTAATGGTGCGTTAGGGTTTAAGTGTAATGGTGGAGGTGGAGGTGGATCAGCTACCATTCTAGCTGAGCGTGGTTCCGAATACCAGATCAAAAAAAAATTAATTGAAAACGGGTATACAATTCTACCGTGTAAATTAAGCTTTACTGGTGTTAGAAGTTATAATTAATATGGCTTTATAGGATGAAGATACTTATTTTACTCTGATTTACACCGGTTTTTCTTTAATTTATATCGGAGAAGATGCAAAAGTTTGAGCTTTTTATAGTTTTAATTTAAAAAATTATCATGGGAATTCCCGATCACTCGGAAACAGTATCGAGGATAAAACAAACGACTGAAAATTTTAAAATTCACAATTTATTTGTCTTCAATAAATCAGGTATATGCATTTACGGTTTAAATCTTACAAATCTTTACCCAATAGAGCAAGAACAACTCATCTCTTCTTACTTTACTGCCCTGATGTCGTTCACCAAAGAATTGATAGGAGATAAAATCAAAACGGTTGAGATGGGGGGTGGTATAAAGCTTGTTGTTTTTGAAAAAAAGACATTATTTTATAGTATTCTATGTAGTATAAACGAAAATTTAGAGTTTCTTGAAGAATTAATTTCTAAAATTGAATTCCAATTTTTGAGCTATGTGAATAAACATAAGATTAAAACGGATTTAGAATATGTTTACGACGAGCATTTAAACTATCTCATAGAGGATATTATCAAGGAGCCTTTTA
>JAGXNZ010000257.1 GCA_019894655.1 Promethearchaeota archaeon
ATGATGGACACGGTTTTAAATCTAGGCTTAAACGATGAATCTATTAAAGGAATGGCAGAACTGACAGAAAATCCTCGATTTGCCTATGATTCCTTAAGAAGATTTATTCAAATGTTTGGTGACGTTTGTATGGGGATCGGGGATGAGAAATTTGAAAGAATACTCGATAAATATAAACGTGCGATCTCTAGAAGTGCTCAAGATACAGATTTACAAGTCCAAGATTTACACAAAGTAATTGCTGATTATAAGGCTTTATATGAAAAAGAAATTGGTTCACAATTCCCTCAAGATCCCTTTAAACAGCTATTTATAGCAATAGAAGCGGTATTTAAATCTTGGAATAATAAGCGAGCAATTACATATCGAAAGATTTCTAATATTCCTAATTTAGGAACAGCTGTTAATATACAAGCGATGGTATTTGGAAATAAAGGAAATAATTCCGCCACGGGAGTTGCATTTACGCGAGATCCTTCGAATGGAGATAATGTAAAGTTTGGGGAATATTTAACTAACGCACAAGGAGAAGATGTAGTTGCAGGAATACGAACCCCTAAGAAGCTTGAAGAACTTGCCAAAGAGTTTCCAGAAATCTATGAAGATTTAAAGCAAACAATGGTTAAACTCGAAAATCACTATAAAGATATGCAAGATATTGAGTTCACAATTGAAAATGGAGTCCTTTACATCCTCCAAACTAGAAATGGAAAACGCACGCCTTCAGCAGCAGTTAAAATCGCAGTGGATATGGTTAAGGAAGGTTTAATAACTCGGGAAGAGGCAATTATGAGTATCGATCCAAGCAAAATATCGAAACTTTTATTTAAAAGCATAGATGAGAATGCTATAGTGCGTGTCTTAGCAAAAGGTATTAATGCTTCACCAGGTGCCGTATCTGGAATCGTAGTATTTGATTCTGATCGCGCTGAAGAGTTGGCCAATTCTCAAGAAAAAGAGATTATTTTAGTACGACCTCAAACTAAACCTGAGGATATTCATGGTTTATATGCATCCAGTGGCGTTTTAACTCAATTTGGAGGAAAAACATCTCATGCTGCCGTTGTTGCTAGGGGAATGGGTAAACCAGCTGTAGTCGGTGCTCAAGATATTGAAATTGACGAAGAAACCAAAGAATTCAGAGTAGGAGAAACTGTAATTACAGAAGGAGAATACATAACTATCGATGGAACAACGGGGCGCGTAATAGAAGGAATAGTTCCGCTAATAGAACCCGAGATAAAGGGTGAATTCTTAGAATTATTAGAAATAGCTGACGAAGTTCGAACCATGGGTGTTCGAGCAAATGCAGATACGCCTACAGACGCTAAGAAAGCGTTAGAATTTGGCGCTGAAGGTATAGGATTAACGAGAACGGAGCATATGTTCATGGCACAAGAGAGGTTGCCTGTTGTTCAGAAGATGATAATGGCTCGAACCATGGAGGATCGCCAAGACGCGCTAGATAAAATCTTACCTATGCAAAAAGGAGATTTCATCGAAATCTTTAAAATTATGGAAGGCAAACCCGTGACAATTAGATTGCTTGATCCTCCATTGCATGAGTTCTTACCCGAATTATCCACAGTGTTATTAGAGTATCAGGAATTGAAAATGACAAATTCTCTATCTAAATCATTGCTAGATATAAGCCCTCTTGACGAAGAAATAAAAAAGAAGAAAACAGTTATTAAATTAATTCGCTCTTTATCGGAGGAAAACCCAATGATGGGACTTAGAGGTTGTAGGCTTGGGATCGTTTGGCCTGAAATTAATGAGATGCAAGTTAAAGCTATTTTTCAAGCAGCTTGCGAGCTCAAATTGAAAGGTGTTGAGGTTAAACCTGAAATAATGATCCCCCTTATTGGTATGATTTCAGAATTGCAATATGTGAAAGCTCAGCTACTTGAAATAGCCGAGCAAACTATTAAGGATTACGGAGTAGATTTAAAATACAAATTTGGAACAATGATTGAAATACCGAGAGCCGCTCTCACCGCAGATGAGATTGCTATGGAAGCCGAGTTTTTCTCGTTTGGAACTAACGATTTGACACAGATGACATTTGGATTTAGTCGAGACGACGCTGAAGGAAAATTCCTTCCGGTATACCTAAATAAAGAAATTTTGGAGCGAAATCCTTTTGAATTCTTAGATCAAGACGGGGTAGGCAAATTAATGAAGATCGCTGTCAAACTGGGTCGAGAAACAAGACCTGATCTGAAGTGTGGGATTTGTGGAGAACATGGTGGTGAACCCAGTTCGATTATGTTTGCTCATTCAATTGGTTTAGATTATGTGTCTTGTTCTCCCTTCAGAATTCCTGTGGCTCGTATTTCAGCAGCACAAGCTGAAATAATGAAAAAAAACAAAGAATTATAGGAAATTACACTCCTTTTTACCTAATATCTTCTAATTATCAAAAATTAAGCTTTTTTTGAATATAATATGAGTTTAGAAAAATATAAAGAAGATTTTCTTAAAGATATAGATTTTATAGATAAAACCATTAAAAAATTAAACTTACAACATGATTCTAAGATAATTGATGTAGGTACCGGGATTGGAGCTATGGCAATATTACTTGCGCTCAATAATTTTAATGTTTTAACTGGAGAACCTAAGATAGATATTGAAACAGATCATTCGCACCACCATGATCACAGCCTTAAAATGGATTTAGACAACGATGTAGACCATGAAGATCATCACTTAAGCACTACGGGGGAAACTTGGAAGCCTTGGGAAAATTGGGATGTTTCTGCTAAAAAATTAAATGTACTTGACAGGATTAAATATCAGCATTTCAATGTTGAAAAACTACCTTTTGCTAATAAATTTTTTAATGGTATATTTATGTATGATACTTTACAGCATGTACGTAATCGAGATCTTGCTCTAAAAGAGTGTCAAAGGGTTTTAGCTCCTGATGGAGTAATCTTTGTCGTAGAATGGAGTAGAGAAACTATTGAATATGAGAATAGAGTGTACGGTTATGGCATTGAATATGTAGACCCGAGTAATTACATAAAATCTAGTGATGTCTCAATTGAAACCATCAATGGGAAATTCGTTATCATTTATCTTATTCAGAAAATTTAGTATATTCGGAATATAAGTAATTCTTCATTACTCAGCACCATTTATTCAGTAATAAAATAATTAAATCTTCAAATTTTATTTATATTCATGGATGCATCAGAACAATTTGAATTAATCAAAAGAGGAACTGAAGAAATTTTAACTGAGGACGATTTAAAGAAATATTTGGAAGCGGGAGTGCCTTTAACTCATTATATCGGATTTGAAATCTCAGGAAAGGTTCATTTAGGAACTGGTATTGTGAGCATGTCAAAAATTAAAGATTTTTTGGATGCTGGGGTTAAGTGTACAGTATTCTTAGCTGATTGGCATAGTTGGATAAACGATAAACTAGGTGGAGATCTAGCGCAAATCCAGAGAATTGCTACAGGCTATTTTAAAGAAGGCTTAAAAGCTTGTCTTAAAGCTGTTGGTGCTGATCCAGAGAAAGTAACCTTTACTTTAGGGACAGATCTATATCACAATAACGACCAATACTGGGAAACATTTATCGATGTATGCAAAAACACAACTCTTAACAGAATGCACAGAAGTATCACGATAATGGGGCGAAAATTAGGTGAGGGAGTTGACTTTGCTAAATTGTTGTATCCAGCTATGCAAGTTGCAGATATTTTTATACAAAATGTTAATTTAGCCCATGCAGGATACGATCAGAGAAAGGCACATGTTGTAGCTCGAGATGTTGCGTTAAAGATGAAAAAAAACAATTTGGTTAATACCGTCGGAGAAAAAATAAAACCAATATGCGTTCATCATCATTTAATACTAGGATTGACAAAACCCGCTATCTGGCCCATTGAAGATCAAACTCAACTTCAAGAAATGTGGTCAGATATGAAAATGAGCAAATCAATACCAAATTCAGCTGTGTTTGTCAACGATACTCCAGAAGAGATAAAAATTAAAGTAGAAAGCGCATTCTGTCCTGAAGGAAATGTGTCTGTTAATCCAATTTTAGATTGGGCTAAATTTGTGATTTTTAGGAATAAGGGTTCAACAATTTTAATTGAGAGAGAAGCAAAATTTGGCGGAAACATTGAATTCAATTCTTATACAGAATTAGAAAAAGCATTTTTATCAAAAAGCTTGCATCCTCATGATCTAAAAATGGGAGTAGCGAATAAGATAACTGAGATATTAGAGCCCGTTAGAAAACATTTTGAGAAACCCAGCATTCAAAAAATGAAAAAGGAATTAGAAGAATTAATGGTTACCCGTTAAATAAAGGATCAGAACTTAACTTCCTAAAACAAATATAAAAATTTAATTTTTTCAAATAAGTAAATAATTTCTAGCTACTTATGATAAAAATATTGGCAATTGGCGATTCTCATATACCTCGTAGAGCCAAAAACATCCCTATTCAAATTTGTAGTATTCTACAAAAGAGTGTTTTAAATGGAAAGTTCGATTATACTTTTTTTACTGGAGATGTTATTAAAGCACCAAGATTCATGAGTTATCTAAAAAAAATAACGAAAACCGAAGTATTAGTTGTAGTTGGAAATATGGATTACTACGGTGGGAACCGAAATGCTCCCTTTTATCAACACATCAAGATATCTTTAGAAACTAAAGAAGTTTTTACAGTTGGATTAACACATGGTCATCAAATTAACCCAAGGGGGGATCACGCTCAGCTTGGAGCTCTTGCGATTGACAACAACTATAATGTCCTCATATCGGGTCACACTCATAAGGAAGAGGTTGTTCTAACAAATAAGGGCGTGTTATTATTAAATCCTGGAAGCGTCACCGGAGCATGGTCATTTGTTGCAAGTCGAAATCCGTCGTTTATAGTTTTGATTCTCAATGAAAAAACTGGAGAAATTGATGTATTACTGCATCAATACGAAATTAGGTCATCTGAGTTAAGAGAAAAAAAGTCTCATTTCATTTTCAGAAATAAAACTATACAAAAAAATTAGTTGGTTTATTCTTAGGATTTTCTGATAAGCTATTTTTTAGGTGATTTGATCTCATCTAATACGAGGATTTTGGGAAGTTTAAGTAGTAAACCCAAATTTCTTTTTCCATCACTACTTTTATCATATCTCAATTTCTTAAAGCCGAATTTATTCTTTTTTAACATCATATTTAGAGTAGAATTTTCGCCGTTAGAAAAGTACATTAAGCCCTCTGGAGTAGACCTTAGCTCTAAATCGTATTCTTCTAATTTTCCTCTTTCAAGATTATATTTTCCATTCTTTGCTATTAAATTTACCCATAAATAGAAATCTTCTTCAACTTGAAGTCCAAGATTCAATCTTGCTTGAAAACTGTTTAATACCTTTAAATTCTTAGGACTTCTGCGCTTATCTAAAATAATACTCTCAATAACTCCCTTGAACGTTACAAATAAATTTTCTTTTTCAGAATCTTCCATGATTGTATACCTTTTTTTTAAGACCTTAGAAGTTTTATTTTTCTTTAATCGTTAATAATTTATTTAATCTAAAAAAATATAAGTATTATTAATCTATCAAAATAGAAATTTAAATTTTAAAAATATTAATAAATAGATGGTGAATCTGTAAAATGTGGTTTTTCTTTTCCCCTAATATAATATATGGACCTGATTCCCTAGATTTTATGGAAAATATTTCAGGTGGTAAATGCTTTATAATTACTGATAAAGTTGTTAAAGATTTAGGTTATTTAAAAATTTTGACGGACATCCTTGATAAATTCGAAAAGCAGTATGAAGTTTTTGACGATGTTGTCCCAGATCCTAGAGAAGAAGGCGTTCTAAAAGCTCGAGAGCAATGTTTAAATTATTCTCCTGATATCATTATTGCATTAGGTGGTGGCTCAGTTATGGATACTGCTAAAGTAGTTTGGTGTCTATATGAATTTCCCGACTTTTCTCTTGATGACATTCATGCATTTAGAAGTGATCTATATGATATGGGCAAGAAAGCAAAAATGGTTGCGATTCCAACGACCTCTGGAACAGGAGCAGAAACAACATTTGTTGGCATTATCTCCCGTTATGAAGATGAAATATGGAAAAAGTTCTTCTTTCTTCATAGGGGACTTATACCAACCTACGCTATTATAGACCCCGTTTTTCCAATGGGTATGCCTACAGAATTAACTGTTAACACCGCTTTTGATGCTCTTGCTCATTCCATAGAGGGTTTAGGAACTTTATGGCGAAATGAATTTAGCAATGCTTTAGCGCTTAAAGCAATCGAATTGATTTTTAAATATTTACCTGTGATTTATAAAGACGGTAAAAATGAAGAAGCGAGAGATTTTCTTCACCAAGCTGCTACTATTGCAGGTTTAGCTTTTGGAAATGCGCAAGTACATATAGGAC
>JAGXNZ010000258.1 GCA_019894655.1 Promethearchaeota archaeon
ATCCTTCGTTTTTAAAGTTATTTGTATTTTTACATATTTTACTCTTTAAAGATCATGAATAATTTAAACAGAATGTTTAAATAGTTAATAATACTTTGTAGATACTTAGAAACTCTAATTAATTTCAATTTCAGTTAAATCAAAAAATAAAAAGATAGGTTAAAGGATGTGAGTGGATGATATGGTAGAAAATCTTACAGGTAAAGATGATGATGATTGGGAAGAAGAAGAAGACGATGATAGTGAAGAATGGGAAGACGATGACGAAGATACTTTAAATTTCTATAGTTAGACAACGCATAATCAGATACCACTAAGGTTTTAATAATTTAATTTTTTTTATTCTACTTCTTTTAAATTTTTCTTTTTAAATTAATTATAATTTCTGAAATAGTCCAGTTACTAAGATCGGTAAAGCAATTGTAGCGTCACACCATACACTCACATAACTAGATTCTAAAGAATATTTTCCCCATGATTATGATTCAGACACAGTGCCGCTTGATAATCCTCTATCATACTCGGTTTCAGTATGTATTCTAACAGAATATTTATAAATATAGATTCCTTCTTTTCAATCTGATCCAATAATGGAAAAATCTATTGACCCCAATCCGCGGTACGCTGCCACCGATTATCAGATTACCATGTTCTTTGTATTTTTTTATAAGTTCACCAAATTTCATGACATCACCGATTATATCAACACTAATAATCTTTTTTCTTTTGTAGAGTTACTTTACTAAGTAGAAATTAACTATTTATTTTCATCAATATTTATTAAATTAGGTATTATGACTGAATTAAAATACATAACGATTGAAGAAGCTATCAAAAAAAAACCTCATACTGTAAATTTGAGAGGTTGGGTTTATCGAGAACGTAAAAGTAATAAGTTTGTATTCATTGTGCTTAGAGACGAGTCGGACATCATCCAGTGTGTGATTTCTAAAAGTAAAAATGCTGAACTCTTTGAAAAGGCTGAAAAATTAACAATTGAGTCATCAGTAAAGATTTCTGGCGAGTTAAAGGAAGATGACAGAGCACCCAATGGGTTTGAAGTTTCAGTATCGGAGATGGAAATTATCCAAATTGCTGATCCTTTTCCAATAACTGAACACCAATCGCCTGAGCTTTTATATGACAATAGGCATCTATGGATAAGATCAAGAAAAATAAATGCAGTTTTAAAAATACGCCACACAGTAGTCGGAGCGATTCATAATTTTTTTAGAGGTCGTGGCTATTATGAATTTGATGCGCCTATTTTCCAACCTAGCCAATCTGAAGGTGGTGCTACATTATTTGAAGTTAAATATTTTGATGATATTATGTATCTTAGTCAGACATGGCAACTGTACGCTGAGGCTGGTATCTTCTCGCTGGGAAAAATATATAATATGGGACCAACATTCCGAGCCGAGAAATCAAAAACTTCAAGACATTTAGCAGAATTTTGGATGGCAGAAATGGAAGCTGCGTGGATGACGCTTGATGATGTTACTGAAGTTGCTAAAGATGAAATTAGATTTATTGTCCAAGAAGTTCTGAAGCACAACAAAAAAGAACTTGAAATATTAAAAAGAGACATTAAGTTACTCGAGCATTACGCAAAAGCTGAATACCCTACTATCAAGTATGCAGAAGCATTAGAAATTCTTAACAATAAATATCAAATGAATGTTCCGTGGGGTAAGGATTTAAGAACAAAAGAAGAAGAAAAAATAGCTGAACACTTCAAAGTCCCTGTAGTCGTAACACATTATCCAACGGAGATTATGGGATTTTATAAACCACCAAGCAAGGAAAATCCCAAAGAAGCGTTGTGTTTCGACATGTTAGCTCCAGAAGGCTATTGTGAAATTATTGGGGGATCAGAAAGAAGTTTATTGGTCGAAGACATGAAAAAAAGATTGGAAGCCGATGGTGAAGACCCTGAGAATTATAGCTGGTATTTTGCATTGAGAAGTTATGGCAGCATCCCTCACTCGGGTTATGGTTTAGGAGTGGAACGTGTCGTCCAATGGATGTGCGGTTTGGATAATATTAAAGACGCTATACCTTTTGCTAGAACTATGCTTCGAAAAACGCCTTAAATAAGGCGGTACTTTATTGTATTCTTTTCTTGACATAAAGAAATCATAAAGCCAATAATTTTTTCGATGAATTATTTAAGAAACACTGATTCTAATATATTTAAAAGGATGGTTGGTTGATATGGAATTATACCAGTACATGGGCTACGAGCTACTTGAAAAAATCAAGAATAAAGAAATCACGGTTCAAGATGTAGTTCAATCGACCTATGACAGAATAGAATCAACTGATCATTTACTTCATTCTTATGTTACCTTATCAAAAAACACAGCACTTGAAAAAGCAAAAGAACACGATCTAAACCTAAAAAATAGCAAAAATATCGGAAGGCTTTATGGATTAACGCTGGCAAATAAAGATTTAATCTGTGTAAGTGGGTTTCCAACGACCTGTGGCTCAAAAATATTGGAAGGATTTCGTCCTCCTTATAATGCATTCGTTATTGATTCTCTTATAAAAGAAGGGGCAATTCATATTGGCAATACAAATATGGATGAGTTTGCAATGGGAGGATCCACAGAAAATAGTTGTTATGGTCCTACTTATAATCCTTGGGACTTAACTAGAGTTCCAGGAGGATCGAGCGGAGGATCTGCTTCAGCAGTTGCTTCAGGTCAATCTATTTTTGCATTAGGGAGCGATACTGGAGGGAGTATTAGGTGCCCCGCAGCGTTTTGTGGCGTAGTAGGGTTAAAAC
>JAGXNZ010000259.1 GCA_019894655.1 Promethearchaeota archaeon
AAGCTAAATATTTGAAGTTTTTACTTAGATTTACTTTGATCATAAAAGAAGTGAAAAAAAAAGATTTTTTTAATGCTCGTGTTGATGGTCGTGATCGTGAGATTTAATGTTTACTGGTCGCATTTTGCCAATTGCCCAACCAGCTACCTCATTAAGAGAGGGGTGAATAACCATCGACTTATAAACCGGCATAAAGGAACCTGCCTCAGGACAGGCTCTTCCTAACTTATTAGCTCCCGTTCTTCCGGGAAAATCGGGAGAATCACAAGTATATCCTGCATTCATTAAATATACAAAGGGTTGAACCAGAATCGCTGCATGAGGTCCAACCACATGAGCACCTAATAATTTATAGGATTTATCGATAATCAGTTTGACAAAACCATTATCTACATCGTCATTTTCATAACCCATCGCAAACCCTTTCGCTACTGACGAGTAATTATTTACCGCAACGAATATCTCGTGCCCTTTTTCAATAGCTTCTTCTTGAGTCATGCCCACATGCCCTATTTGAGGTGATGTAAAAATAGCCCAGGGAATTACTGAATAATCGGTTTCCTGTTTTTCGCTTTCAGGACCAAAAATGTTGTTTGCACAAAGATCCGCTTCATAGTTGGCTTTATGTCTAAATTGATAAAGACCATTAGCGTCTCCAAAGCACCAAATATTCGGTTTTGTAGTTTCTAAGTATTTATTGGTTTTAATCCAACCTCGTTCGTTAGTTTCAACTCCTGTCTTCTCTACCGCCAACAAATCAGCATTAGAACGACGTCCTGCTGCGATTAAAATTTCTCCGGCTTCTAATTCAATTTCTTTTCCACTATCAACATTTTGAACTGTAACTGTTTTAAATTTCTTTTTGGTGCCCACTTTAATCGCTTTATGGTTTACTAAGACGGTCATATGTTTCTTAAAATTACGTTCTAAGAATTCACTTATTTCGGGTTCTTCAGTCATAACTAAGCGCGGTAACATTTCTACGATGGTTACTTCTGTGCCAAATGCTGAAAATATATGAGCAAATTCAGCGGCAATTACTCCGCCCCCAATTATAATTAGACTTTCCCACGGTTTTTTAGGAAATTTTTCGCCAAAGAAATTTTTGTTAGTAACATATTCAATTTCGTCTAAACCTTGTATAGGAGGAATAAAAGAACGCGCACCAGAAGCTAACACAAATTTTTCTCCTGTAAAGTGACCGATAATTTCTTCAGATCCTACAGATTTAACCTGCATTTCATAATCTCCAATAAATTCACCTACTCCTTTATAAAGTTTCAAATTTGGCACATGCGATAGTCCTTCTTCCATTTCTTTGCTTTCGTCTATCTGGCTCCACATTCGTTTAGCAATTAAATCCCAATTAATATCTTCGACTCTAAATTTTATCCCTACCTTAGTGGCATGCTCTGCTTCTCTTATTAAATCTGCGGGGTGAACCAATACCTTTGATGGAATACAACCACGAGTTAAGCATGTTGCTCCAAGTTTCGTGTCTTCAACTAGAGCGCACTTTAATCCCATTTGAAGTCCATAGTTAAGGACATTTAGCCCCGCTCCAGATCCAACAACTACTAAATCATATTTCTCCATAAATTCAATTCTATATCTATCATTTTTAAAGTTTTTACTAATGTTCTAAAGAAATTTTACAAGTTGCATGAACATTTAGATTTTTTATCCTACAATAAGTTTAATTTCTGTGTTGTTAAGGATGTTGAGAGTGAGTCTTGTAATGTTGAAGCATATTATTAATAAATTTTTTTATAGAAGAGCTTCATTTTTAAATATGATATAACTAAGGAGAGAAAACGGATTGGGTTTAAAGCAAACATTATCCCTCGCGTTTTAATGACCCGACGTATCATTCTTCCTGGATGGTTCAGGTATTTAAGCTCTTTATATGAATATATTAAGAGTTTGTGTAGTTTTTCTGGACTTAATTTGTATGTTTTAATTACCGGGGTGAGGATAGTATATTTTGACCAATCTTTTGTGATAACAAGATTTTTTTCTTCTAATTCTTTTAAGATTAAACTCCCTGGAAAAGGCGTCATTAAACTGAAAGGGAGGAATTCAATATCAACTTTATGTAAAAATTTAATATCTTCTCTAATTTCTTTTTCAGTGCTATTAAGATCACCCCCAATTATCATATTTCCAGCTACAATTATATTATGTTTATGCAAAATCTCTAAGGCCTTTAATACCTTATTAAATGCAAGTCCTTTTCTTAAATTTTTTTGAGTCTTTTCTCTGATACTCTCAATTCCTGTACAAATCATCCAAAATCCTGCAGCAGCCATTTTTTTTACCAATTGAGGAGATTTTAACATAATATCTAGTCTAATCTGAGAATTAAATTTAAAATCCGTTATTTCATTGTTTTTTTTACACTCAATTATTCTTTCACACAATTTCTCAAATCTTTTAGTATCAGCAGTTATATTATCATCAACAAAAAAAATATCTGAAATTCTTCTATTTTGCGAAATCATTTTTAATTCCGTAATTATATTTTCAACTGGTCGTGGTCTCCAAAGACCATTATTGCTAGCAGGAGTGGTACAAAATTTACATAAAAAAGG
>JAGXNZ010000260.1 GCA_019894655.1 Promethearchaeota archaeon
AAACCCGACCAGGCCAGGGATGGAGCAGTCGTAAGTTTAGGTGTTCACGCTTTATGGTAAGGTTGTGGAGGAGCATATTATCTGGTCATAGTATTTGAATTGGAATCGAGATTTAGGTTTTTTATAATTTTTGCTCCAAAGTAAAGCGTAAAAGTCTATCTTTGTCTTCTTCAGCATAATCGATCCCAATTCTCTTACTTAAAGCTATTTTTTTATCTCCAGTATCCTTCCCATGAGCAAAATAGAGCCTTGAACTTTCCGCACAGGAGTCTTTACCGTTATATTTATCTTTCGTTATATTCAATGCCATGCATAACTTACTTGGTCCATCAACCAAATTCTTATAATTTCTGCCGATTTTTACCTTTCTGTTTTCTTTCATTAATTCGATTCCTTCAATTGGGAACAATTTTCTTATGAAAATAGCACATGGTATCCCTTTCGGCTCAGTAATTACATTAAAGCAGAAATATATCCCATAAATATAATAAATATAACAAGTTCCAGGTTTCATATACATAACTTTTGTTTTTTCTGTTTTTTTGTAATTATATGTATGACAGGCTTTATCATTTGTACCTAAATACGCTTCGACTTCTACTATTTTTCCTATCATATCTCCTTTCTTTGTTTTCTTTATTAGGTATCTACCTAAGAGGTCCTTACCTACTTCAACTGTATCTCTTGAAAAGTAATCTGTCGTCAGTCTTTTATATTCGCTCAAACCCAAATCAGCTCTACAAATTTGTAAAATTAAACTTTTATATATTTTAAAGACCTTCTTAATCTAATAAAAGAATTTAAAAAAAGATTATTAACACGAGATTTGATGAAAGCTCCAGAAAGAGTTTTAACTTCTATTGAACACAAAGAACCAGATCAAGTTCCTGCTTTTGAAAGTGCGTTTACAAACAATACTATAATAAAACATTACGATGTAAATCCTAGTGGTGGGCGTGGCTATAAAAACATATATAAATTTTTTAGTAAAGTAGGCATAGATTTAGTTCTTAGTTACGTGAGTTTACTTCCCCGAAAAATGTATAAAGGAGGATTTATCGATGAGTATGGTAGAGTAATGAAATATGAATATGCTGAAGACAAAACTATGATCTTAGCTTACCACGGAGGGCACTTTAAGTCGTATGAAGACTACGAAAGCTGGGAACAGCCAGACCCGAATATAAAAACACGAATTGATCAATTTTTATCTGGCAGAAGTGCTCAGAAAGAATTGGATGACGCTGTTTTTTCTATCCCTTCAACTGGTGCTCTTATAGAATGTTCTTGGGAAGGATTTGGAATAGAAACTTTTTCCCGAATAATGGGTCACGATAAACATATAAAAAGGATATTTGATGATAGGGGAACCTTCACACTAGAATTAGTGAAAATTTTAGCGGAAAACGATGCAAAAATGGTGTTACTATGGGACGATTATGGATTTAAAAACGGACTTTTTATGAGACCCGAGTTATACAGGAAACACATATTTCCGTGGTTAAAACAAATATGTGATGCAGCCCATAAGCACAATTGTAAGATTCTCTTACACTCAGATGGTGATCTTTTAGAAATTTTTGAAGACATTATAAACAGTGGAGTTGATGCAATTCATCCCATTGAATCTACAACCGCTAACCCAGAATATGACATATTTAAGTTAAATGAAAAATTTGGTGATAAAATCACCTTTGTGGGTAATTTAAGCCCTGTTATGTTGTCAGTAGGAGAAATATCTGATATTGAAGATTATGCCAAAAAACTACTACGGGAATTAGCTCCAGGGGGGGGATACATCTTTAGCTCTGGTCATAGCATAAATCCAGCAGTAACACTTGATAGGTTTGAAGCGATGCATAATATCAAGAGAAAATACGGTAAATACCCTATTAATGTTCCATATTAACATCTTTTACATCCATCCCTCTTATATTTTAAACAAAGTTCAAATACAAACTGCCCCTTAATATTTAATTAATATAATTTTTTTTACAAAATTATATAAAAAAAAGAGAAAAGAATGCCAGATCAAATTTTAAAAACGACCAAAGTTATTTTTATCGCTCAAACTATTGTAGGCGTTGTATTTGGACTTACTTTCTTATTATTCGGTGAAGCATTTCTGATCTTGGAAGTTGGCCTTATTTTGATCCCATATTTATAAGGTTAACTGGTATGGATTTTATCGGAATGGGGCTGTTAATATTTTTATCTTCCCGAGAAAAAGAATGGGGGAAAGTGAAAAATGTAGTAATTATGGTAATCTTTTGGACGATATTGAATTCGATAGTTTTTACAATTCTTCACTTCTTACACAACTTACCAATAATAAATTGGACAAACATTGGTAGCTACATGCTTTTTGCAGTTTTATATGTCATCATCTATATAAAACAACAAAAATAATTCAAAATCAAAAAAAGCGATTTAGCGAAGTAACTCCACTATAATTAGCTTCTTTTTTTTATTTTTGAATGAATTCTCTTTTTAGGAAAGGTTCTAAATTTGCATTACAAGCTATAAAAGGAAATTTTAAGTCTATCGAGAGCCTATGATCAAGCTCACTTCCATCAAGAGAGAAAAATCGACCATTTGCTTCTTTAAGTATTAAAAGGCCAGCAGCAACATCAACTAGCCTATTAGATTCTCGTAAATTAATAAAAGCCTCCATGCTGCCCTTGGCAACTTGGCATAAGGTTAACGCACTACTCCCTAATATTCTAATACGATTGAATCGTTCAATTATTGGTTTTAATCTCTCGATATTTGTGAAAGCGTTTTTCTTTGGAAGATTCAGCTCAAAAAAGCAATTATCTGAAAGGTTGAGATTTGAAACATGAATTTTTTTCTCGTTTAAAAACGCTCCTTTTCCTTTCTCTGCCCAATAGATATCCTTAGTGTTTAAATTTAAAACTACTGCTTTTTCGATATCTTTTACAGCTTTTCCTTCTGCATAAGCTATAGAGATAGAGCTATAAGGAATTCCCCTCACTGCATTATTGGATCCGTCCACAGGATCAACAATTAATACTTTTTGGCTTTCAATTGCTTTTTCTTTACTTCCAATATATTTTTCACCCATTTCTTCACTGATAATAAGGATATCAATATAATTATTATTCAAAATCCTAAGTAACGCTTTTTCTGCCACTATATCGATGTGCATAGAAATATCTCCCCCTGCACCTCTTTCGTACTTTATACCTGCTTTAACGGTACCTAATAGGGGGCTTACATCCTTATATATTTCCGTTGCTAATAATTTTAAAAAGTCAATACTTAAACCCATTAAAAATCTACTCGAACTTTGAATTGGGAATTTAAATGCTGTGTTCCAATTAATAATTATGTAAGGGGGAAACTAATTTAATCTTAAATATTATTTCTTTCTATAATCCATTTATCTACAATGAGATTTTGAATATTTTCCTTGTTTATTACATCATATTCATTATGGATAGTACTTTTTGGTATCCAGAATTCTTTATCGGATTCTAATGTAATTAAAAGTGCTTTGGGGCTTTCAACTTTTATTTTAGCTGCTATTTCGATTGTTTCTTTCGAGGCTCCAAATTCTGTAGTTTCTACCACTTGTAATCCGTTCCTTGCTGTAATGTTTTCAGAAAACACTCCATATTCTGATTCTCTTTCAGTTTGGCCATTAGCAATTGTTTTTTCAGTAACCCCGCTTGTAGCAAATTCGATTTTTTCGCTTAATATGTGTTCTAACATTAAAGTAAAGAAATTAAGATTCGGAAATCGAAGCTTTTTGATATAATCTCCTATTTTGATCTGGATAACTTCAGGAGACTCCTTCTCCCAACCAACATATATTTCCGTTTTACGTTCTTTAAAAACATGGTATCCTCTCCAATTCGCACTTTTTTTATGTAGAACTTCTATAATACAGATAATTTCCTCGATGGTAATTTTGACCGTTTTACCTTCTTCTTGAGAAGTTTTCTCCCAAGTACCGTCGTTTTTGCGATTTATGCAACTCAAGAATACATGCGATACAGATTTAGAAGGACTCGTAAGTATAATACTAGATTTCTGACCATAGAATGTTTTTGTGTGATAATCTACCATTTTAAATCGTTATTTTATAATAATTCAGAATCGGCTCAATTACTTAAAAACATTATAAATGTTCAAAAATTTAAATTCATCTTAAAAATTTTAAGTGG
>JAGXNZ010000261.1 GCA_019894655.1 Promethearchaeota archaeon
CCACATTGATGAATTATCTAAAGTATAAGATAACCAAAGTCGTTGAGTTGTTTTATCGTATACAGGACATGGATTGCCACATGTAACTTCTCCGTAATTAGAAACAGGTTCAAAATCCTTTGAGATGGAATTCTTCAACAAAAGTTGTGTTTGATAATGGAGCAAAATAACAGGTGCTCCCCAATTTAGTCCGCCATCAATACTCTTGCGCATAACTAACTGGATATCTCCGTAATCTTCTTGACTGTTTTTCCTTCCTTCAACAAAGGCAATCAAAATATTATTTGGAAGTGAAATGAGTGAAGGAATTCGGAATGTGTGATAATATAATTGACCACATTCGAATAGAACTTGATTTGTTATTTCCATTATTATCTCCCTTTTTGTTGAGGTTTATTTGATATTAAGTTTGTAAGTTAATTTAAAAATTGATTTTTTTCAGTTTTTCAAAGAACTAATTTTCTTGTGAAAAAATCTAAACCTTACGAAAAAATAAGAGAGATTAGTAGTTTATTTTAAGTTCTTAAATAGTTCATCTTTTGACCGCAACACTCTGGAATTGGTTGATAACCACACTCCTCTGACTTACAGCAACACAACATATAGTTATCCTTTACCATCATAGATTGCTCGCAACACACCGGCACATCCGTTTCACTTCCGCAAATATCACATTTTAATATAGGTATTATCATCAACTCCAATTTTAAAATTTCTTAACTTTAAGATGAAATTTAGGTAAGAAAAAAGCTTGTTTTATGTAATATAACTATCTTCCATATCTTTTTTTTAAAAAAAAAGCTTCCGTTCGAGAAGGTTTGTGAATTATTAGAACGATGTCAATTATTGAATTTTATTTAAAAATTTTCAATAATTATGAATCTTACTTATTTACATTTCAGAAATATATGGAGATTTATTATGGTAGACAAATTAATTTTAGATAATTCAAATAGATTGTATTCTGAGGCTTTGGATTTAATCCCTGGTGCGATATTAGGAATCCGACGGCCTTATAACTTTGTGGAAGGAGAGTATCCAATATTTTTCGAGACTGCTAAGGGGGGGAAAGTAATCGATGTTGATGGAAACGAATATTTGGATATGTTGTGCGCCTATGGGCCCATTATTATAGGACATAGAGAAGAAGAAATCGATAACGCGGTGATCGATCAAATAAAAAATAATGGTTTCTGCATGTCCTTAACCCAACAGATTCAGAACAAATTGGCAAAGAAATTAAGAGAGTTAATACCATGCTGTGAAAAAATGGTATTTGTAAAAACCGGTTCTGATGCTACTACGATTGGTGTTCGCGTTGCTCGTGGGTATACAAAGCGAGTGAAGATATTACGGTGCGGTTACCATGGTTGGCATTCTTGGTGCGTCGAAGGTAAGGGTGGAATTCCTGAAAAACTATATGAGGATGTTTACGAATTTGAATACAATAACTTAGAACATGTAACCAAACTGATGAATACTCATGGCAATGATGTGGCTGCCATTATTGTTACTCCTATTAATCATCCTGGAGGGCACGAAGTAGAAATGCCTGAATCAGGATTTCTTGAAGGGCTACGTGAATTGACAGATATCTATGGGACTATATTAATGTATGATGAGATACGAACTGGTTTCAGAGTTAATCTTGGAGGTGCTCAAAAAGAATTGGGAGTTATACCTGATCTTGCAGCATTCGGTAAAGCGATGGCAAATGGATATCCAATTAGTTTTCTTGCAGGTAAGAAAGAAATCATGGATATTTTGATAGAAGAAGTATTTCTAAGTTCAACATTCTTTCCAAATAGTTTGCCGCAAATAGCAGCATTAAAAACAATAGAAATCATGGAGCGGGAAGATGTTTTAGGCAGTATTCGCAATAAGGGTGACATTTTTGCTAAAAATGTTACTGAAATTATTGAAGAAAGTAGTGTTCCGTGTACATTTTCGGGAGGGCCATGGATGCCATATATTACATTTGATCCTGACTCGAACTACTTATATCGGAAATTAAGAGAAGAGTTTTATAGACAACTTATCCGACGAGGAATATTTCTTCAACCATATCATCACGGTTATATCTGTTATAGGCACACAGAAGAAGATTTAGATAACGCAGTAAAAATGATTGGTGAATCTTTAAAAGAATGTAGAAAGTTAATGTAAATTGTAAATCTTGAATTGAAATTAAAGAACATAAAGTAAGAATATCTACTAATGGAAAAATTAATTATAACAGCTGCTATATGTGGCGCCGAAGTAACAAAAGAGAATAACCCGAACATACCTTATACTGTAAGAGAAATCGGTATCGAAGCAGAAAAAGCGTTCTTAGCTGGTGCGAGTATTATTCATCTACACGTAAGAGAAGACGACGGGACACCTACTCAAGATCTGAAACGGTTTCAAGCATGTATTGCTGAGATTAAAGGAAGATGTCCTGATGTCATCGTACAACCATCGACGGGAGGTGCTGTAGGCATGAGTGATGAAGAAAGACTACAACCCATATTCATGAATCCACACCCAGAAATGGCAACACTTGATTGCGGAACAATGAATTTTGGAGGAGATGAAATTTTCGTCAATACTGAAAATACGATTATGCACTTTGCTACAGAAATGAATTCGCGCGGCATTAAACCAGAGCTTGAATGTTTTGATAAAGGAATGATCGATATGGCCTTAAGACTTAATAAGAAAGGATATCTTAAAGAACCAATGCATTTTAATTTTGTATTGGGGGTTAACGGTGGGATCACCGCAACGCCACGGGATTTACTCTATATGGTAAATAGTATTCCAATAAGTTCAACATTTACGGTCTGTGCTATTGGAAGACATGAGTTTCCTATGGTTACAATGTCAATAGTTCTAGGAGGGCATGCTCGAATAGGATTTGAAGATAACATCTACCTTTCGAGGGGAGTATTAGCTAAGTCTAACAGTGAACTAGTAGAAAAAGTAGTAAGGCTTTCAAAAGAATTAGGTAGGGATATCGCCTCCCCTTACGAAGCAAGAAAAATTTTAAATTTGGATTAAAAGGAAAAAGGATTTTTAAATCATGTATAAAGAATTGGCTAAATACTATGACTTAATTTATCATTGGAAGGATTACAAAGCAGAAGCTCATACAGTTAAAGAATTAATTAAGAAATATAAAAATTCAGATGGGAAAAAATTACTCGATGTAGGATGTGGGACAGGGATGCATCTAAAATATTTTAACGATGATTTTTCCTGTACGGGTATCGATATTAACAACGAAATGGTGGAAGTTGCTAAATGTAAAGTTAAGAACGTGATTTTCGAACAAGGTGATATGATAGATTTTAGTCTTAAAACCGAATATGATGCAATTCTATGTTTATTTAGCTCAATAGGTTATGTAAAAACGTATTCTAACTTAGAGAAAACAATAAAGAACTTCGCAAATCATTTAAAAAAAGGTGGAGTCTTAATAGTAGAACCTTGGTTTACGAAATCCACTTATTGGGTTGGAGAGCCCGGTATGACTACTTACGATGGGAAAGATGTTAAAATCGCAAGACTTAATACAACAAAAGTAGAAGGAGACTTATCGATAATGGAGATGTATTACTTGATTGCTGAAAGAAATGAAGATATCAAACATTTTGTCGATATACATGAATTAGGCTTGTTTGAGCATGACAGAACTCTTGAATTTATGGAGAAAGCTAATTTTAAATCTGACTTTCTAAAAGACGGACTGATGAAAGACAGAGGTTTGTTTATCGGAGTAAAATTGTAAAAATTTAGCTTTGAGAATATTTTAATTCATTTTGAAAACACAATATAAAGAGTTAATTAAATAAGGAGTACTATCTGATCCATGAAAATTCTAATAACATATTTTAGCCAGACTGGTAATACCGAAAAGATAGCTCAAGCAATTCATGAGGCTTCGTCGAAAAATCATGAATCCTACTTGAAAAAGATAAAAAAAGTTAAAATTGAAGAATTAA
>JAGXNZ010000262.1 GCA_019894655.1 Promethearchaeota archaeon
AATGAAAGGAGAGGTAATTGCTCATAATATGGATGTTAAAGAACTTTTGAATCCCGATAACAAATTAGGAAATTATTTAAAAAATAAAATTGACAGAATTATAATGAACTTACCACAACAATCTATTAATTTTCTTGATGTTGCATGTTTTTTGATGAAAAAATCAAGCGGAATACTACATTTCTATCAATTCTGTGAAAAACCAAATCCAATCGGAAAAGGAATTGAAAATTTAAATACTAATTTAAAAGATAGTGGATGGCATATCGAAGAAATTTTGAACTCCAAGGTTGTTAAACCGTTTTCTCCAAAGTCAGATTTAATAGCTATCGATTTAAAAATTAAGTCTTTTACATAGCACTTATTTATTTGAACCATAACACTTAGGTTATTAAAAAAGTATAATTTTTATTTAAAAACTTTAATAATTAAGAGAAACTTTGATATTTTGATCTATTTTTACTAATGAAATTAATGTTTTCAGCTAATCATGGCAAAAATATCCAAGTTTGGGGAAGACTTTCTACTACTGGCTCTACGAATTGACAAACATATTAAGGGATATGTGGATTTTTATTTTGGTCCAGAAAAACTTCAACAAATTGTTGAAAGTGAATCCCTTACATCTCCAAACAAATTGTTAAAGGACTCAATTGCTTTAGTTCGACAACTGGGAGCACAAGGTTTCAGCAAAGAACGCGAACGGTATTTAAAAAAGTTATTAATAGCGATAAAAACCTCAATTGAAATTTTAAATGGCAATAAGATTTCTATTAAAGATCAATATTTAAGGATTTATGATGTTGATTTACAACCAGCTAACGAATTTGAATTAGATAATTTGAAAGATGAGATTGATAAGGCATATATAGGCTCTGGAAGCTTAGAAGAACGAATGGCAAAGTTAAGAGTGAAGCGAAGAGTTCCTGAAGCTAAAGTTTTAACATTTTTTAAAAAAGCGCTTAATATTGCAAGAAAAGAGAGTAACAAATTATTTACTAATCTCTTGCCTGAAGAAGAACATATTTCTATAGATTTGGTAGGAAAAACAAATAACGAAATAAAATGGTCATTTTATAATTGGTACCTTGGTAAATACCATTCCCGAATAGAAGTCAACCCGAAGTATGCTATGTATTGGACTTCACTTCTGTCTGCTGCTTGTCATGAAGGATATCCAGGGCACCATACAGAATTTGTTCTGAACGAAAAAAAATTATACCATGAACAAAATCAATTTGAACATTCATTTTTATTGCTGCATTCGCCTAAATTAATAATATGCGAAGGGATAGGTGATCTAGCCAATAATGTTCTATTCTCTTATCAAAAATCTGCAGAAATTAGCTTGCAGGAATTGTGTCCTTTCTCATTAAAAGAAGAATCGCTTGAAGAATTGATTGCACAGAATAAAATAAAAGGGAAGTCAACTCTTTTTTGGTATAATCTTGCTTACCACGCGCTTATTGATAACTGGGATGTTGAAGAATTAACTCGTTATGCGCATAATTTTGAAATCTTTACCGAAGAAAGTATAAAGAATCAATTAAAATTATTGAATAACCCGGCTCATTCTCTTACTGCTTTCTCGTACAACCTTGGAAGTAATCTTATAATAAATAAGTATGGTGAATTTCCTTCAATTAAAAATTTTCGATATCTTCTCGTTAATCCAATTTTACCCTCAGATTTGGCATAAATCTTTTTTGTACAAAATTATATTTAAAATTTAAATGGAATTATCTTAGTTTTTATATCTTAGTTGATAAAAGTAAAATGAAGTAAAAGCCATAGAATAATAATTCGATAATATAAAAAATAGTTGTTCTATTTCAATTTCAAATACAAAACTAAAGTAGTTAAATAAAACGAGTGAGAAAAATGTTTCATAGTGCAGAAACAATACCTTAATTTGATGTTTTTTATAATAGTACTAAATTTATAACTGTTAAAAGAACATCATATATTTCCCTTTCTTTTTTATTTCCCGTTTCTTAAAATTGATATACGATAAAAATCAAAAAAAAAAGAATGAAAGAAAAATGAGTCAAAAAATGGATTTATTTGGCAGAGTTTTATATGATTATTGGGAGAAAGGCGGTAAATCGTCTACTCTATATTTTATCGAAAACAAGAAAAAGAAATACCCAGTCGAAATATCACGATACTTCCGGAGCTATGATGATTTATCAAATTTAGAGAAAAAAGCTATTAGCCTTTCTCGCGGAAGTATATTAGATGTTGGCTGTGCTACAGGTTATCATGTTCCAGCTTTAATGAAACAAGGAGAAGTAGATGCTATTGACATTTCAGAGCACGCGATAAAAGTTGCCAAAGAAAACTGTATAGATAACTGTTTTGCTGGTGACATTTTTAAATATAAACCACGCAAAAGGTATGATACGATTACTTTATTTGAAAACAATATCGGCTTAGCAGGTACGGTTTCTAAAACTAAACGATTAATTAAAGCACTAACACGATTGCTTAAGGAAGACGGGCAAATTATATGTGAAATTGTAAGAACTCGAACTGTAGATAGTTGGGCTGTGTTGCTTACACCGTTATGGAAAGGTAAAAAGGGGAAATCTTTTAAATGGCTTCATTTTTCAGTTAATTTCCTCTCGAAAATGTGTGTAAAATATGGCTTAGAAGTGGAAATGTTGGAAGAAAATGAGATTTCTGGTAATGTTTGGTCTTTGATCAGATTTTTATTATAAAATAATAAAAAACTGAGTTTTTTAAAATGTTTTTATTCAACCCTAGTTAAAAATCTCTTACTATATTTTATAGTTTAAATAATCAACTTGAATCAAATTAATGAGTTAAGAAAAAACAGGAAAGTGCATAGGAATTCGAATAAAAAGGAAAATATGTTTTATATTTTTCAAAATTTTATTGACTGAAAGAGTAAGATTTGTATCTACTATAAAATTCTAAATTCTATTTAAAAACTTTAATAATTAAGAGAAACTTTGATATTTTGATCTATTTTTTACCAATGAAATCTTGAAATCTTGAAATTGTTCAATATGGAATTAGATGATTTTGCCAAAGACTATATTTTGTTAGGATTGCGGATCAACAAACATATCAATGGATATGTTGAACATTATTATGGTCCTCCTAAACTTAAAAAAAATGTAGATACAGAAGAATTGTCATCTCCAAATAAGCTTCTAAATGATTGGAAAAATTTAAAAACTAAATTCCAGAATAAAAATTTTGAAAAAAGGCGTTATCGATTCCTTGATAACACTCTTATAGCTATAAAAACCATAATAAGAAAATTAAATGGAGAGAGTATTCCATATTTAGAACAAGTTAAGAATTTATTTAATTTAGAACCCGTTTTATACGATGATAATTTTTTTTATGGTCTAACAAAAAAAGCAGAAGAAATGTATGAAGGAAAAGGAACGCTTTCTGAAAGAATAAAAAGAATTGCCCTACAAAGAACTATACCTTCAGATCGTTTAATAGATTTGTATTGGAAGGCCTTACAACTGACAAAAATGCGAACGAAGGAAGTATTTTCTAAATTGCTTCCAGATAATGAAAAAATTGAAATAGCTGAAGTAGAAAATCAAAGTTGGCAAATGTATTGCTGGTATAAGGGAAATTATACTTCTAAAATTGAAGTTAATTTAAGTTCACATCATTATTGGACCCATTTATTATATTTTGCTTGTCATGAGGGTTACCCCGGGCATCACACGGAAAGAGTAGTAAGAGAGAAATTATTATATCGTAAGAAAGGTTACTTTGAGAGTTCTATTCTACTAATTTATAGTCCTGAGATGGTTATTTCGGAAGGTATTGGAGTAACAGCTGAGAATGTAATGTTTAGTCCTACAGAAAGTATCAGGTCATTGATAGAGGATATTCATCCTGTTCCCATAATTGAAGCTTCTATAGACGCCCTAATAGGCCAAGGTGAAATTAGAAGGGGATTTAGGAGGTTTGAAAGCAATCTCGCTTATCATAAATATGTAAATAAATGGGACGATAATAAATTAATTGATTATGCAAAAAATTTTAAGGTGATTCCTGACACATCAATTAAGGCACACCTAAAATTTATTTCTGATAACTTATGGGCTCCTTATATCATGACATATCAAGGAGAGCGCCTTATCACTGAAAAGTATGGCGTTCGACCATCACCAAAAGATTTTCGTAAACTATTGACTGAACAAACGCTCCCCTCAGACTTAACATAAAAAAAAGAAGAATAATGGTTTCTCATTAAGAGAAACTTACGGAACAGTATTTGGGGAGTGTGGCATGTTTGTTTTCACCATAAACATTAGTTTGAAATCTATTCACTTACAATACCATTTCAAAAAAGATATATTAAAACAACACAATTTTTAATGAAAAAATATTGAATTATTTACTTCGAAAATTGAAGAAAAGTTGAATAATGATATAGATTAACTAGTTTTAGAGAAAAAGATTTAATAAAAATAATAAGTAAGTATAATAAATACTAAAAGAAATATTATAGAATAGTAATATTTCATTTAAAGCTTATTTATTGAAACTATCATTCCACCATCAATAATTAGGTTTTGTCCAGAGATATAATCAGCTGTTGGAGATGCTAAAAATACTGCTAAGTCAGCTACCCATTTGGATTCTCCAATTCTATCCAAAGGAAGTTTAACTCCTCTCGTTTCTAAAAATTGTCGTACCTTGACGGGATCATTATCATATATGGGGGTAAGAAAAACACCAGGAGAGATGGCATTAACTGTGATATCAACAGGACCGAGCTCTAAAGCCCATAGTTTCGTGAAGGCTATAATTGTTGCTTTACTAGCACTATATATACCCAACATTGGATTGATTCCATTAGCAGTCCCAGCACAACTGGCAATATTAATTATTTTGGCTCGAATTGGTTGAAAATAGCGTTGTGATTTCATTTTTCTAAAGAATGTTTTAGTCACATTCCATGTTCCCTTAACATTAACGCCCATAACCGTGTCATAAGTTTTTTCTGATGCGGATAATGATTTATATGCACCTCCATCAATCCCCGCGTTATTTATCAATATAAAAACATTGTCAAATATTTCAAATACCTGCTTTTTCATTCTTTCAACTTCTTCGAGCTTCGAAATGTCAGTTTGAGCGAGGAGGATTGATGTAGAAGGAAGGTCTTTTAAAACTAAATCTCGCGTTTCTTCAAGGCCAGCCATATTAATATCGTTCAAAACAAGAGAAGAGCCCTTTTCAGCAAAAACTAAAGCCATTTCTCTTCCAAACCCACTACCTGCTCCCGTAATTAGGGTTACTTTTCCACTTAAAAAATTATTATCTGACAGTATAAATTACCTTTTGAATTATGATTGGGTTTATTCACCATTGAATTAAATATTTATTTAAAAATTAAAAAAGTAGGTTTAATAGAGATATATTAGATAATTAACCGTATAATCCGCGATTTCTCTTGAAATTCCCTATTATTTTCATAACAATAGGTGTTTCAAAAGCGATATCTACATCAATTACTGCTGGTTTTTTAGAATCTATTGCTCTTTGTATAGCAGGCTTAATATCCTCTGGCTTTTCTATTTTTTCGCCATAACAACCGAATCCTTTAGCTATTTCTGCGTAGTTAGTTTGCGGTAAATCTACATCGCAATATCTTTTCTTAAATTCCCCTTTTTGCTTGCTTTTAATCATCCCCCACGCGCAATTATTAGCAATAATAATTATGATTGGTAAATTTAGGCGAACAGCCGTATCAAGTTCCTGAACGTTGAACATGAAACTACCATCTCCGTTAATGCAAATAACTTGTTTATTCGGATTAGCTATTTGGGCACCTATAGCATGAGGTATGCCGGTACCGAGATGACCCATCGTTATTGGGTAATACATCGTTCTTGGATCGCGAGGAAAATTACTGATTAACCCAAAAGTAAAAACGGCAATATCTCCACCATCAATTACCAGGTGAGAATCGTGTTTTATTGAATCCAGTACCTCGTAAGCAAGGCGTTCTGGTTTCATAGGTAGCTTATCGTATTTCAACAATTTTTGAATCGCTAAAGCGTCATTTTTTCTGAGATCTGTAAGATAAGAATTCCATTCGGACCATTCAGAAATTTTTTCTTTGGGAAGTGATCGTTCCATTTCTGCTAGCAACTGATTTATTACGATCTTAGCGTCCCCAATAATAGCAACAGACACTTTTCTATTTCGACCAATCATTTCCGGGTCGATATCGTTTTGAATAATCTCCGCGTTTGGATTCCAAATGGGTGGAGCTCCGAACAATATTGTATAATCCCATTTAGCTCCGAAAGAAATAACCACATCGGCTTCCGATACTGCTTTCCGATATGCGTTTGCAACTAGATATGACCCAACATATGTTTCACTGCGAATATCAATAGCACCAACACCGTTTATGCTTGTTCCGCAAGGAATTTTGTATGTTGTAGATAATTTTTTAAGCTCGGTAGACGCATCTGAGGCGTGAATTCCTCCTCCCGCAACGATCAATGGATTTTTTGCCGTTTTTAAAATTTCTATCGCAGCTTTAAGCGCATCTGGATTTCCTGCTGGTCTATAAATGGGTCTATATTGCTCAGGTTCTAAAATATTTTTAACATCATCCTCAGAAGCTTTTCGTACGAGAGCTGTTTCTCGAAATTCTAGAAAAACGGGACCTCTCCGACCTGACATTGCAATTTTAATAGCTTTTTGTATTGCTTTTGGTATTTCGTAGGGTTCTTCTACGGATATTTGTGCTTTAGTAATTGGTTCCATCAATTTTATTTGATCTAAGCCACCCTGGAGAATACCAGTATCATCAAACATCCTTGCTATCTGAGCTCCGATAACAAGAAGTGGAATTGAGTCAGCCCATGCTGCAGCCACGGCTGGAACAAGGTGAGTGACACCCGGACCAGCAGTCCCTAAACAAACACCTAAATTCCCCGTAGAACGTGCCCAAGCGTCTGCCATGTGTCCTGCAGCTTGTTCGTGGCGAACCATTACAGTGTCTATACCTTCTTCTCGACCATATCGTTCTATAGCGTCATAAATCCTTAACAATTCTCCGCCAACGAGACCGAAAATTTTAGTGATTCCCTCCTTAAGGAGGCTTTTAACAACTAAATCTCCTCCGTCTAAAGGTTTAGCATTTTGTTTTGACATAAATTGAATTATTATAAATGAAAAATAAACTTTATTACATAAGGAGTTAAAAACTTTCAATACATGAGAGCTGAGTTTTCGATACTATTTATTACAATCCCAACCTGATCAAATTTTTCTAATTTGATATCGGTCGTTTAGAATTAACCTTTAATCATGTTTTGATTCTATTTTAATTTTTCAGCAAAATCTAGCATTCCAGTTGGCTTTTTTAACTGAAATTCCTCAGATAGAATCTGTTGTTTAAGTTCTTCAGCTAACTTGATCGCTCCTGCCCTATCAGATTGCCTTAAGACAACCGGAATTTCATTTCCTTCATATTGAACAAATTTTAGGTCCAAGCTAAACGCGTCGGGGCACAATCTCACGCAATTTCCGCAATTAAAACATCTTGATCTATCAATTGATGAGATCAACCCTTCCCTTATAATAAAAGCGTCTGTAGGGCATTTATCTATGACTTTGCATTTATATCCTTTTTTACACGCTTCATGGTTGAATTTCATTACGAAATTATTATCCCATACATCAGCATAAGTGATTTCTCCAACTTTTTCACGGCCTACGAGACTTAAAATGGATAATTTAACATCTTTATCTGATTTGACAATATCCTCAAAAATTTTGTCGGTTAATATAGGTATAGGAACTGCTATCGAGCAAATGGGTTCTAACCCATAAGAAGTTTTAAAAGCTCCTAAATATTCCGGTTTCATTTGATCCATGGGGGCGATTGTCATCATATTGGGTTTTACGATATAATTACGGGTTCCTGGCCCCATTAGATACCCATGAGCTCCATTGACTAAAAGGGGGGATCCCACTCCAAAAGTTCGGAAATGTTGATCGTTTTGGAAAGGATTTAGAGCACCACAGCCAGAGAATGTTAATTCTGACTTATCTGGTTCAAAAGGTTGACATGAAAATATCGTATCTACTTGAAATGTTTCGCAGTTAAGCATAGCATTGTAATTTTTTATTGCTTGACGAGTCCCCATAAGTTTTGCATATTGCATTTCCTTTAAAGTTAAATCTCTATCGATTATCTCTCCTTCACTACTTTTAGTATGGATGGATATAGGCTTTCCTTCCACTAGCTCCCTAAATAAGGAACCTCCACAATAGTTCTCTCTCGAGTGACTTTGAGCGGTACCGTAAACAATTAGATCAGCAATTCCTAAATACTCATTGGGGCACGGTCCAGGAAAAGCAGATATTCCGTTTAAGGTAATTTCAGTAAATTTTCTCAAAGTTTTTGGGGGTGCTAACCTAAAAGAAAATACGCCCATAATCCCACTCATTAGACCTTTAGTGGCTGTAGTAATCACATCAACATCTTCAAATTTAAAATTTTCTCCCTTTTCAACGCGATTGATAAATTCCTGAGCAGTGAGAACATTTGCGTTGCCATTATGAATTTTTTTCTTGATATCAGAAAGTTTTCGTTTATTAGCCAATAGAACCACTTATAACATATATAACATGTAAAATATTTATTCTAATAAAATTTTTTTTATTTAAAAACACTTAACACATCGAAAACGCCACAGATAAATCCCGATCTGAAATTAGAGGTAAAGATCTGATTGTCATATTTTGAGTCAAGG
>JAGXNZ010000263.1 GCA_019894655.1 Promethearchaeota archaeon
TAACAATTCTTCTTTTACTTCAACCATTATTTACCACAATTAATTGTTATTTAAAACTTATTTTCTCGATTTTAATAAGGATATATATTATATTAAATTTAGATAAAGAATTATATTAAGACATAACATATTAACTTTAAAATAAAAAATAGGTTAAATAATACATGAAGGTCGCACGATATTATAGTAACGACGATGTGAGACTCGATGAAATACCTAAACCAACGATTGGTCCGGGAGAATTATTGGTGAAGGTTAAGAAATCGGGAATTTGTGGATCAGATGTCTTAGAGTATTATAGATTTGCTAAAATGAAGAAGCTAGGGGTAGATAATTTAATTCTTGGGCACGAGATCGCCGGTGATATAGTTGAAGTGGGAGCTGGTCTTAAAGGTTTTAAAATTGGAGATAGAGTTTTCGTTTCACATCACGTACCATGTTTCGATTGCAATTACTGTAACCACGGACATCACACAGCATGTGATCTTCTCCATAACACTAATTTTGATCCTGGAGGTTTCGCCGAATATATTAGAATACCCAACGTAAACATTGAAAAAAAAGGCGTTTTTGTGTTAGATAAGTCCGTTACCTATGAAGATGGAGTATTTATTGAACCATTTGGCTGCGTTTGTAGAGCGCAAAGATTAGCAAATGTAGGAAAAGGATTAACAGTCTTAATATTAGGAAGTGGTGTATCTGGAATCTTACATGCTCAATTAGCAAAGCTTAGAGGAGCAAAAAAAGTCTTTGCAACTGATATAAACGATTATAGATTGAGGAAAATCCAAGATTTTGGGGCGGATGAAATTTTTCATGCAAACGAAAACCTTCCACTAAAATTATTAGAATATAACGAAAACAAATTAGCAGATATAGTTATCGTATGCACTGGAGCATTAGCAGCGGCAAAGCAAGCTTTAAATTGTGTAGCACCCGGAGGAAAGGTGATTTTTTTTGCCGTACCTGGACCTGGGGTTAATTTAGAGATACCTATTAATGATTATTGGCGAAACGAAATAACACTAACAACTTCCTACGGAGCAGCACCTGAAGATCTTCAAGAGTCGTATGTGTGGATATTATCAAAAAGAATTAGTGTATCAGAGTTAATTACTCATCGACTTCCTCTAAATCAAATAAGAGATGCATTTAAAATTGTTATTGATGCTACTGAGTCTCTTAAGGTTGTTATCGAACCTGATAAATGACTAATATTTAAATCATTAATTTAAGTTTTCACTTCGTTCAACATGTTTACGAATTATTCCAGATTCCCAAAAATTATAAATTTTCAATAAATAACCCTCCATTTTCCTCTTTGGAAAAAAAATGTCTAGATTAAGTAAATAGTTTATAGTTTCCATAGATTTATTTGTCAAGTTATGAGTCTTGATTGCATTATCAACAAGTTCTTGGTTTTTCGCGATTTTTTCGCTCATGTAAATAAATGGAGCTTTATCAGGGTTTTTTACAATATAAGAATGGCTAGATGTTAAGAAATTAGCCCGCTCTAGGAAAATTAACTCCGCTTTCGTAATGTCTACTAGATACTGTTCAATTGAACATTCTTTAAATCCGTACCATGGACCAAATCCATCTTTTTCAGGTCTGCTTTTATCAAATCCTAAACAGCTTATGTGAAATAATCTTTCTTCTGGAATCAAAAAGCCTACATGAGCTTTGGAATGACCTAAAAATGGAATAGTTTCAATTATAAGGTCTTCAAATTTGAAGATATGACCCGGTTTGAAAGTTATGACATCTTGACATTCTTTATAACCATTTTTTTCCGCAAACTTATTTATAACTGAAAAATCTATTTCTTCAAAGAAGCCAAATCCCTCGTAAAAATTGCGGAGATCTAGTAAATTTGTGTGTTCTGGAAAAGGTGCGTGAATTTTAGCTCCAATTGTCTCCCACTGATGGACATGTGCTATATGGTCCATATGTCCATGTGAACATATATAGTTGGTAACAGGACCATAAATATTATTCAATTTATCTATAAGATGAGGTTCGACATTTAAATCTAACACAATAGTACTATTATTTCTCCTTTTTTTCGGCAAAATAATAAGACCGTCACTACAAGAGAAATAAAACGGAGGTTTTTTCTGATGAACGAGTAATATTTCCTCTGTTAACTTTCTAATCTCTACATTATCTATTTTTGAATAAGTCATCGAATAAAAAAAAAGGATAAAATCTAATTAAAATAAAAATCTAAAAAATTATAGCCCTATTGGACCATCCTGATAAATCCCATAAGCTTCATCCACAGACGCATTCTCGTGAACTATAGCTCTCACTGCTTTAATCATTCCGATAGGTTTATCTGATTGAAATATGTTCCTTCCCATGTCAACCCCCACAGCTCCCGCATCGATGGCATTTTTGGCCATTTGTAACGCATCTTTTTCAGGTAATTTTTTCCCACCAGCAATAACAACTGGTACGGGACAAATACTTGTAACATTTTCAAAATTGTCGCAATAATACGTCTTTACAAAAGTAGCTCCTAATTCAGCAGCCATTCTACTTGCCATACCTAAATATCGGTCATCTCTTACCATCTCTCTACCAACGGCAGTGACCGCTAATGATGGTATGCCATATTCTTGCCCCCAATTTACTAGCTTGGACAAGTTCATTAAGCTCTGTTTTTCGTGCTCACCTCCTACGAAAATTGAGCAAGTAATGGCTGATACATTTAATCTTATAGCCTCTTCAATAGTAACAGTAATTTCTTCATTTGATAATTCTTTTAACATACTAGCTCCTGCTGACACTCTTAGAACAATTGGAATGTCGAAATCGGCAGAGACACAACTTCTCAACATTCCTCTCGTTAGCATTAACGCATCAGCATATTGAAATAAAGGGTTCAAATCTCCAAAACATTTAAGAGCTCCTGGAATATTACCAAAATATCCATGATCGACAGCAAGCATTACACATCGTCCAGACTTAGGTTTGATTATTCTAGCTAATCGATTTTGCATTCCCCAATCCATATATTCTTCACTTCCTATAATTATCAGTAAATATGTAGTATAGTTTAATTATTGAATTAATTAATTCATTATCTTTTTTGTACTTTACCTAATTAGGGTAAGATCTTAAAAGTAGTTTTTCAGGTTTTTTAATCCTAAATTTCCTATTAGCGATGATTTTTGTTAAGTCTTAATCTTACTACTTATTTCCTTTGAGATCCTTCTGTTTATAAATTCTTTTATTAAGAGTATTCGATTTTTATTAATCGTAGATACAATCAGTTTCTCTTTAAGTTTCTTCATTAATTCCTTTTCGCTAATGTTCTTAACATTTTCCAAAAGACTTTCTGTAAATTCTGCATCACTAATAAATTGGTTGATATATTGGGCTAAGTATTGTAATTGCTCATTTTTATCATTTTTACCTATAGCATTACTTAAAATTGACTTCTCAAAATCAATTTGTACCCTCCAAGGCACTTGAATGACTAATTTTCGATTATTTATTAAAAATGCGTCAGTGTGTTGTTTTTTAATAGTTGTGTAAAAATAATTGGGATTAGGAAACACATATGAGTCAAATTCTTTATCCCTTATGACACTTGAATTTCGATATTTCGGAGGTATTAACCTATCAAACAATTTATTTAATTGTTCGATATCAAGGGCAAATTCTTCGTTTCTAATAACATAAGACGGGTAATCGAATAATTTTGCATGAATGAATCCAGCGACACAATTAAATCCGAATGCATCAATAATTTCGTCCAAAGTCAAATCCATTAAATCTCCAGGAAGCTTTTCTTTTTGGTCTAATGACACTGAAGCATCTATTATGTCATATCCAATTATTTGACCTTTCGTGGAGATAAAAACTATAAAATTGTGATCTTTACATACCACTCCTTGAGGTACTTTAATCTTGACCGTTCCAAACTTTTTTTGGAGAAACAATGAATGCGGAACAGATATTTCTTTCCCACTTCCACATTTTGGGCAAGTAACATCAAATTGTTTCAATCTTGCGCTTTCCATTATCTATATAAAACCATTTTGTAATGCTCTACTAATAAATTATTAAACGACTAAATTCTAATTTAATTCCTTGTGATATATTCATATTTTTTTTTGACAAAAATACTAAAAAAATTCTCATTAAAAAACTTAAACATTTAGATAAAATTTACTTATAGTAGGAATAAAATTGCACTTATATTTACGTAGTTTCAAGTTTAATGTATTTAATAGATAAGAAATAACCGAATTGTAATGAATTTATTTGAAAATAATTGTCATAGATAATATTTTATGCATTAAATGTAGGGATTGTGTTGAAGTATGTCCTGAAAACCTATTTATTTCTCCTCCAACTGTCATAGGGGAAAAGCGCAAGGTGATTTTCATTGATCCAAAAGATAAATGTACACGTTGTGGATTATGCATCGATATCTGTCCTACTAATGCACTTGAGCTCAAATCCAAGAACCTTGTAAATTTTGATTAACCGCTCTTGAATATCAATATAATTAGTTGTTTGAAAAGTTCAAAAGGTCGTCGAGCAAGCTCATCCATTCTGAAAAGCCTGCTACATAATCGAAACCGCATACTTTCTGGTATTGTCCATTTTCAAGCAATTTTCTAATTGCCCTTCCTCCTTCAATCGTTTTTAATTGAGGACCATAGGGATTGAATTTCATTTTCCCTTCCGATATAGATACATAATCGCATACGAAAACTATGTCCTCGTAAGTATAAAAAGTAAATCCAGGTGTATGACCATCTATATGATATGCCTTAATTCCTGATATTTGAAAATCTGTATCAAACTTCTTATCAAATGGGTGCTTTTTAGACATGACATGTTTTGAATCCTCAATGTGAATCCAAACAAAAGCTGTATTATAACTTCGATATAGATTTGACGCTCCAAGAAAGTGATGATGAGTAAATATGATTTTATCCATTTTTTCTAAAGAACTATCAAAAGTAGAAGGACAATCTATCCAGATGACCTGTTCTCCTGTTTTTATACTATAGGCTGTGTGTTCTAAGCCTA
>JAGXNZ010000264.1 GCA_019894655.1 Promethearchaeota archaeon
CGGGGATAGTAATGAGTGATAATTTTATTAAGGAAATTAAATCTCAACCTCAAGCGTTAGAAGATACCTTAAAATATATAGTAGGCGAAGGCAAACCTCAATTTTTAAAAATTAGAGACTTTATTAAAAAAGGAGGGATAACTAAATTAATTTTTACAGGGATGGGTTCAAACTACATTAGTTCATACCTGCCTTATTATATTTTAAACCAATACGGAATTGCTGTTGAAATGCGAGAGACAGGAGAATTCTTGTTTAATACTTTTCCACGAGTTAAGCAAACTTGTTTTAAAGATACAGGAATCATAATAATATCTCAGTCTGGTGAATCTGAAGAAATTCGAGAGCTCCTAAGGGATATTAATGCTATATCTATAGACAATAAACCATTAACGATTGGTATCACTAATAATCCCGACAGTTATCTTGCTTATATGACCGAATTGCAAATTTTTATGAATTTTGATGAAGAAGTTTCAGTTACTTCAAAGAGTTATGTGTGTACTCTCTTATTGCTTTACATAATGGCTAAAACAATTATAGGTGAATTTTTTACCTCCGAAGAAGAAAAACAAGGAGTAGAAGAGGTTTTAAGTGAAATTAGAAACATATTGCAGAACCAAAAACAAATTAACAAGATATGGATAGATATTGTACCTACTTTTGGGGAGAAGATTGATTTTTTAGAATTTCTCTCGAGAGGTTCTTCACTTACAACAGCTCACCAAGCAGCTTTAAATTTTAAGGAAATTGTTAAATCTTATTCGGAAGCAAATTCTATATCGACTTTTAGGCATGGAGGTATAGAATGCTTAAACGAAAATACGGATCTCATAATTCTATCGTCTGATAAAGATAATTTTGATTTGAATGTTCAATTTATTGAAAATCTAGTAAAAAAATGGACATTTGGGAGATTACTACACATTACTAATCAAGAATTTGATGAGAGAGTAAAAAATCTACACGATAGCTCTAAGATTTATGTATACAAACATGGAATTAAAGATCCACATCTCGCACCTATTATGGAAATAATTGTTCTCCAACTATTGTTTTACAAGATTGCAGAAAAAAAAGGAATTGAACCTGGAGCTTTTCTTTATTCACAGAAAATAACTAAAAATGTTTAGAATTTTATTCTAAGTTCAAATTATGATAGAATATATGAATTAGATGAGACTACTATTAATTAAAATAATTTTTAAAAAAGGTCTTTTTAATTATTTTATACATTCCAATATTAACTTTTTTTGAAAAAAAATGACAAAAGCTATTATACTTTCGGGAGGATATGGAACCCGCTTACGACCATTATCATGCACTCTACCAAAATCTTTAATGCCGGTTGTCAACAAACCGGTTATGGAGCGACAAATTCTTCTTTTAAAATCAGCGGGGGTTAAAGAAGTCGTTCTAGCTGTGAGCGTAATGGATGATATTGTTAAAAATTATTTTAAAGATGGCACACCGTTAGGAGTTAGAATACATTATACGGAAGAAAGACATCCTTTGGGAACTGCGGGGGCGATTAAAATAGCTGAGCCCTATTTGAAAGATGAAAATTTCTTCGTGTTAAACGGTGATGTGATCTTAAACTGCGATCTAACTGAAATGCTAAAATTTCATAAAACTAAAAAAGGTATTGGAACTATTGCTGGAAAGGTTGTTGATGATCCATCACGATATGGCGTGTTAATAGAAAATGAGGACACTCACCAGTTATTGGAATTCTTAGAAAAAGACGAATATTCTCCACCAAATGACAAGATAATCCCTATGCCTATTAATGCCGGGGTATATCTATTAGAACCAGAAATTTTAACTTACATTGAACCATATAAAAAAGTATCAATAGAGAGGCAAGTGTTTCCTATTGTAGTAAAAAAGGAACAACTATATTATCATCAAATAAGTGGTGTGTGGAAAGATATTGGAAAGCCTTACGATTTACTCGAAGGTAATATGAGTTTAATGGCGGATTTAATGAATAATTTAGAAACTGATGTTAAGAATTTAATAGATCATTCTGCTGACATCCACCCTAGCTCAAAAATTTATTCACCGTGTACCATAGGTGAAAATGTGGTAATTCATGGTGATTGTAAAATCGGTCCGAATGTAATAATAGGAGATAATGTATTTATTAATAGCAATGTTGAACTCCGAGATAGTGTAATCTATAACGAATCATACGTATCAAGGAATGTTAAGATCGAAAAGGCTATTATCGCCAATAATTGCCACATTCAAGAAAATGTAACATTAAAAG
>JAGXNZ010000265.1 GCA_019894655.1 Promethearchaeota archaeon
CAACAATAAAACCTCCCTGCTTTTCTAAGGATCTTTCTGGAAAAGTTGGATCAACAATATTGAAAACAAATTTACTTATCTCTGGAATGTTCGATCGCAAAGGTAAAATTTCTGCACCTGCAGGCATAATGGCATCAGTAGTAATGTCATCTCCAACTTTAAGAAGAATTTCTCCTTCTAATTTATCTTGTAAAGGATTAAATTCAGGTAACGGTTTAATATTAGGTCCACGAACTATTTCTATAGAATCAGTGTCTTCTTTTGGTGGTATAATCATGTTGTCATTAACCATAAATTTCTTGGGCATTTTAATTTCTGGCAAATTTCCAAAAGATCTTGGATCCGTAATCTTGCCATAAATAGCAGATACAGCCGCAGTTTCAGGGCTTACGAGATATGCTTGGGCACTTTCAGTTCCAGATCTTCCAAGAAAGTTTCTATTAAAAGTTCTTAAGGTTACAGCATCACTTTTTGGGGCTAATCCCATACCAATACAAGGTCCACATGCATTTTCGAGGATTCTTGCTCCCGCTTCAATTAAATATGCCATCTCCCCAGATTTAATCATATGATCAACAACTTGGCGAGAACCAGGTGAGATTGTTAAAACAGTATGTTCGTTGATGGTTTTTCCTTTCAATATATTAGCAGAAATTTTAAGATCTCTTAATGATGAATTCGTACAACTGCCTATGCACACTTGATCTACTTTTAATCCTTCAACTTCCTTAACCGTTTTTACATTACCGGGGCTATGCGGTAAGGACACAAGAGGAACAAGTTCGCTCAGATTAATTTCAATAGTTTCGTCATAAACAGCGTCTTCATCTGGTTCTAATTGAATCCATTGATCACCTCTCTCTTGAGAAATCAAGAATTCTTTTGTAACATTATCAGAGGGAAATATTGAAGTTGTAGCTCCCGTTTCAGTTCCCATGTTCGTTATCGTTCCTCGCTCTGGTACTGTTAAAGTCTTTATCCCTGGCCCAGTATATTCTAATACTTTATTAACTCCCCCTTTAACTCCAATTCGCTTTAGTATTTCGAGAATTACATCTTTAGCCGACACAAAATCAGGGAGTTTTCCGGTAAGAAATACATTTACAATCTTAGGCATTTTCAAATAAAATTCATCACCAGCCATTGCTGCAGCTACATCAAGACCTCCCGCTCCAATTGCAATCATACCAACACCTCCACCGGTTGGAGTGTGGCTATCGCTCCCTAATAGAGTTTTTCCAGGGCGTGCAAAGCGTTCCAGATGAAGTTGGTGACAAATTCCATTGCCTGGGCGCGAAAAGTAAAGTCCATATTTCGCTGCGATGCTCTGAAGATACCTATGATCGTCAGGATTTTTAAAATCAGTTTGTAGTGTATTATGATCCACATAACTTACTGATAACTCTGTTTGTATACGAGGGATCCCAATTGCTTCGAATTGTAAATAAGCCATAGTACCTGTAGCGTCTTGGGTTAATGTTTGGTCAATTTTGATACTGATATCCGTTCCTCGTTCTAATTTTCCATCAACCAGGTGTTTTTCTATAATTTTTTCAGTTAAAGTTTTCCCCATAACTTTTAGCCAATGTCAATTTAGTTTTATTTTCTATTTTATAAAATTACTGAAAGTCTTAATTTAATCTATTTGTGAATTAAATAGATACCAGTTATTGAAATTGAAAATGTTATTAAACTTTTCCTTTGAAGAATTAAGCGATTTGCCCACTTTTCTCCCTTTAAACAAGGAGTTCAAAAAAAAAAATCATGTCAAAGGGGTATTGTTATTTCAATATCAAAAGCTCTACCTTTATTAACTAAGCTAACCAATATACTTTTTGAGTAAAAGCTTCAAAAAATAAAAATTTAGTGGCATTTATGACTCAAATTGAAAATCAAGAAAAGACAAGCATTGAATTTAAAGCAGATGGCTTGATAAGAGAAACTAAAGTGCTAAATATAGCGAGGTTAGCAAAAATGTTAGTAGATTTGTTTGGACTTGACGAACCTTTTAAGAAGGTAGGAAAACATGAAGGTCAAGAAGTTGAATTGTATCTTATCGAGTTAGATGGATATATTACTTTTACGCTTACAACCGATAGAAATAACTTCGATTGTCGCGCCGAGAAAGCGAAAAGGCCAATAGCTAGACTAATTATAACTGTAGAAGAGGAGAAAATTCTTGATGTGATAAGTAGCATTATACGCTCTAAAAACAACCTTTTCAGTTTAATAAAACTCTTGAAGTACATAATCCCAGGTAAAGCAAAAATTAAAGGATCCTATGTAGCCGCCATTAAGTTAGTAAGATGTCTTATGATAGGTAAACACGAGGTTTATAGTCATAATAAATGAGGTAGATTTGCGTGAGCTTAAACAATGATCAATTTCTCCATATTTCTGATTCAATAACTAATCCTTATATAACAAAATGGCAAGCAGACGGTAAAAAAGTATTAGGATATTACTGTACTTATATTCCAGATGAACTCTTACATGCTGCGAATTTATTACCGTTTCGAATGCGTGCAACCGGGAATACCGAAACGAACCTGGCAGATGTATATATGGTAAGATTTACTTGCTCATTTGTTCGCGCAACATTTGATATGGCTCTAAGAGGTATCTATGATTTCTTAGACGGTATCTTAATTTGTAATTCTTGCGATCACTCTCGCCGAATGTTTGAACTTTTCGATTTAAAAGTATTTGGGAGAGAAAATTATTCTAAGCCAACTTCTAGATTCTACTATTCCTTACCTCATGTAATTACGGATGAAGGCTTTAAATGGTATTATGACGAGATACAAGAATTAAAAACTGAACTAGAAGAAAAATTTAATCAAGAAACCATAACTAATCAAGACCTTTTTGAATCTATCAACATTTACAATACAAATCGTGAACTTTTACGGAAAATTCACGAGATGAGAATTATAGACGCCCCTAAAATTACAGGTAGCGAAGTTTTACAGATTTCAATGTCGAATAATTCAGTACCTAAAGAAGTTGCTAACCAAGAATTAGAAAGAATTATTACCTCCTTAAAAGAAAGCGAAGGTATTAAATCTAACGCGAAAAGAATTATGCTTGTTGGAAGCGAAGTTGATAGCACTGATTTTACTAAATTAATAGAGGATTCTGGAGCTTTAATTGTTACCGATTTTCTGTGTTTTGGAACTCGTAATTTTTTAGATGATGTTCACTTAGGTTTCGAGAAAAATCCCTTGAAAAGAATAGTAGAACGAGTATATTATCGACTATCATGCCCAAGAATGATGGATGACCACGAACGTCGAATAGATTTTATTAAAAGTGAAATCAAAAGAGCAAATGTAGATGGAGTTATTTTACAAAGAATAAACAATTGCGACTTGCATGGCTGTGATAATATGCTCTATGTCCATGAATTAAAAGATCTGGGGGTTCCGGTGTTGAACCTTGATCGTGAATTTTACCAAGCTGATACTACAAGACTTCAAACTAGGATCGAAGCTTTTTTAGAAATGATTTGATAATAATAGATTTTGCAATAAAAGGACCAATATCTAGGTGAAAAGTATATGAATAGTATAGTCAAGGCGGAAAATAAAATAATTCCTTACCAAATGTTATTAAACGCAATGGAAACAACCCACGAGCTCGTAGAAAAAATACTCCCCGAGACTGGAATTCCGTCGCTAAAAATTGGTTTGGAAGAAATGATATCTGCAGTTCGAATTGACCTTGAAAGAGCTCGAGAAGGTCTGCCTATCGTTGGATATCACTTTGCGTTTCAAGCAGATTATCTTAAGTGTTTTGATTGCGTTCCTATTTGTATTGAAGGGGTTTCTTATTTTCTTGGAACTCTTTTAATTAACGGTGTTGAAAAATACTACGATATAATCGGAAATTATGGTCATCCTTTTCATACGTGTTCCGCACAAAAAGGAGCAATGGGGATGAGTTTAGAGAATCTATATCAATTTGATGCAATAATTACTCCTACTGCTCCATGCGATTCAACTTGTGCGTCTTATCCTTTCTTTAAATTTGAAAAAAACTTTCCCTTAATCATTGCCGACATGCCCTTTCTTCACGACGAAAAAAGCTATAAGTATTATGCCGAGCAACTGAAGATGAGTCTTTATAACCTTGGAGAGATAATCGGCCAGGAACCCGATTTTGATAGAATGAGGAAGGCGTTAGAAGTAGAAAATGAAGTTTCTAAACTAAGAATGGAATTGTTTGACTTAATAAAAGCTGTTCCAAGCCCAATTGAAAACATTTTTAACCCTATTTCAGCTGCGTCAACGATTTTTTTATCTGGAGTTCCTGAAAACATTTCATTCTATCGTAGGATACTCGACATCGCGAAAATTAGATACAAAAACAAAGAACATCACGGAGGAGAAGAACGAATAAGATCGATCTGGCCTTATATGGTTACTTTCTTTGACATTTCCTTATGTGAATGGTTGGATCGCAAATTAGGGATGAGCGTTCTGTTAGATATTTTCAATTATAATCTTTCAGATCTTATTGACACCAAATCTGATTTAGATACTCTTTTTAATGGAATGGCTAGAAAAGCAATGGGTTGGCCAATGATAAAGCAATCAACAGATTTCTACTATCCCTTCTTAGACGATTGTATAAGGATGGCTAGAGATTTTAGCGCTGATTGCTTCATATATACTCAGAGTATTGCGTGTAAGCAATTTGGGGGCGTTCCACAGCTATTAAGGGAAGCTCTCATGGATGAGGTGGGAATACCTATGATGGTTATTGATTTTGATGTCGGAGACGCTCGAATGACATCAGCACAAGCTTTTAAAGATAAAATTTCGATGTTTGTTCAGACCTTACTTTAATGGAAAGCATTTAATTATGTTAATATTTTAAGAAGTTTTTTGTAATTTATATTGTATAGAGAGGAATATTTATGCTTTATCCACAAAGAAATAAATTTCGCAGTTTAATAGATTTATCAGGGATATGGGATTTTCGGTTTGACCCCGACGATAAAGGAGTTGGAGAAAATTGGACAAAGGGTTTTAAAAATGGTCGTCCAATAGCCGTACCTGCTAGCTGGAACGATCAATTTGCTGAAGACCGTGATTTTCTCGGACCTGCTTGGTATCAACTCAAATTTAATAAACCTTGGGAATTGAATTCTAAGAAAATTATAATTAGGTTTGGTTCAGTTAATTACATCTCTGATGTGTGGTTGAATGGGGAACTAGTGGGACATCACGAAGGGGGACATCTACCCTTCGATTACGATATATCTGACAAGATCGTTTCGGAGGACAATCTTCTGGTAGTTAGAGTAGATGGGAGATTATCAGAAAATCATGTTCCACCCAGTGGGAGTCCTATGAACTATCCTCAAACTAACTTTGACTTTTATCCATTTTGTGGTGTTCATAGGCCGGTATTGCTATGTGCTATTCCCAGCAAAGGGATAAGAGACATTACTGTTAAAACATCTATAAAAGATACCACGGGTATATTAGATGTGACAACAGAAACTGTTGGTTTAACAGATGCATACATAAATCTTTCTCTAAAAGGATTTGGATCGAAAATTGCTACTACCTCGAAAATTGAACGAAATATTCAAAAATTGACCTTAGAAGTAAAAAAAGCGAACTTCTGGAACACCGAAACTCCTAATTTATACGATCTGACAGTTGACATCATAAAAGAGGATTCGATAATAGATTCTTATACGCTCAAAGTAGGAATTCGGACTATAGAAGTGAAAGGGGATAAATTGTTATTAAATGGTAATCCTATTTATCTAACAGGATTTGGTCGTCACGAGGATTTTCCAATTACAGGGAGAGGGTATGTACCTGCAGTAATAATCAAAGATTACTCTTTAATGAGGTGGATTGGAGCTAATTCTTTTAGAACTTCGCATTATCCATACTCAGAACAAATGATGGATTTAGCAGATCGTCTTGGTTTTTTAGTGATTGACGAGATTCCTGCCGTAGGTCTTACC
>JAGXNZ010000266.1 GCA_019894655.1 Promethearchaeota archaeon
ATAGTTTTTAATTATTTTCTATTCAAATAATCCTAACAGGTTTTAAATTGCTTTTTAGGAGCTTTTTAAGTAAAAAATGCGACCTATTCGACTTTTATGTAAAACTCTAGAGTGGGATGATATTCAGAAAATTTTTTTACGTGCAAAAATTACACCATTTAATTCGTAAATTACGTTTTTAATTTTTGCTACCACAATTAACAATGATTAAGATGAAAACTGTAAAAATTATTGTTTCTGGAGATGGGGGAGTAGGAAAAACCTCGTTTTTAAACCGACTCGTCCATAACAGCTTTTACGATGATAATGAATTGACCAGAGGTGTTGATTTTTATTCGAAAAACATCACGGTCAATGGGATTGAATTAAACTTCATAATGTGGGATTTTGCTGGTCAAACTCAATTTAAAACCCTTCTAAATGATTTTGTTGACGGTTCTATCGCAGCTGTTATCCTTTTTGACTTAACCCGTATTAATACCATTGAAAATGTATACGATTGGATAAAAACTTTAGAGCCTTTTGGAAACCTTCCTATTTTATTAATAGGAACAAAAAACGATCTTATCGCATCATCTGATACCCAGGCATTAGACAATCATATCCATGATATTGTAAATGAATACGATAATATTATTACCTATCTTAAAATATCTTCAAAGACTGGAGATAACATAAAAAATGCTTTTGAAATTTTAATTGGAAATCTATGCCTTTAATTAAAAGTAAAAAAAAGTAGAACCTTCTTTATTCTCTAAATTTTCTCAACCCATCCAAATTCGTCGTCTATATCCAAACGTTGAATCCCAGTGAGTATTTCGTAAGCTTTTCGAGTAATTTCTCCCGGTTCCCCTTCGCTAAAAATCCGCTTTTTTTCCTCGAGAACAATCGATTTAATTGGAGTAATAACAGCAGCAGTCCCCGAGCAAAAAGCTTCGGTACACGATGCTTCAAAAAGTTCTTTGTAAGATACGTCTCGTTCTTCCGTTACCAATCCAATTTTTTTTGAAGCGAGTTCTAAAATCGATTTTCTTGTGATTCCCGGTAAAATTGTGCCAGCAGTTTTCGGAGTTACTAAGACTCCGTCAATCACAGCAAAGAAATTAGCAGTCCCAACCTCGTCAATAAATTCTTTATGGACGGCATCCAAAAAAATTAGCTGCGCAAAACCTCTTTCCTTAGTTTCCTTGACGGGCAGCATAGAACCTGCGTAATTACAACATGTTTTGGTCGAGCCCGTTCCGCCTGGAGCCGCCCTTGTGTATTCCTTCGTGATTTCTAAATCTATACCTTTAAACCCTTCTGGAAAATAAGGTCCTACCGGGACGGTAAAAATAATCATTTTATACTCGTTAGCAGGTTTTACTCCGACTATTGGACCCGTTCCAATCATTATAGGCCGAATATAAAGAGCTCCACCGCTATCGTAAGGTGGTACATAATCCTCATTAGCCCTCACTACTTTTTTTACGGCAGAAACAAAGCTATTTGTGTCATAATTGGGCATGAGCAATCTACTTCCACTATCGTTGAATCTCTTTGCATTCTCCTTAGGTCTAAAGAGAACATGGTTGCCTTCTTTAGTCTTTAACGCTTTCATTCCTTCGAAAATTCCTTGTCCATAGTTCAATATACACGCTGCAGGTGAAATCTCGAAGTTACCAAACGGTACTAACCTACCTTCGTCCCATCTACCGTCTTTGTAATTTGATACAAACATAGTCTTCGTTTCAATAAATTCAAACCTTAGAGAGTAGTAATCTATATCTTTAGCATCCATAAATATCTCATCCTAGTTAATTTTATCAAATTTATTTAATGATTTGTTTCCTAAAAAATCTTATTGATAAAACTTGATTGTCTTTATTTGTTGGTTTCCACGTAAAAATCAAAAAAATCAATAAAAATAAATAAATTGAACAAGATTTATACTTAATTTTATATAATTACTTCGAGATAAAGGTAATTCTCTAATCGATAATGACAACTCATCCTCACCAAACAAAGGAATTTAAACTTGTTATTGCGGGGCTAGATAATGCCGGTAAAACGAGCGCTTTGATAGCTCTTAGGCAGAAGTATAATTTTTATGAGCGAGTTAAAAACCTAAAACCTACGATTAAAATCGATTATAGTTCCTTTAAATTCCTTGGGACCTATCGAATTAATCTTTGGGATATGGGTGGGCAAAAGAAATTTAGAAAAATCTATGTAACCAATCCAGTATATTTTTTTGAAACAGATTACATTTATTACTTAATTGACATTCAAGACGAGCTTAAATTTGAAGAATCTGTAGAATATCTCCACGAATTATTAGATATATATAGAGATCTTAATTACTCAAACGAAGTAATAATCTGTTACAATAAATTCGATCCAAAGTTCAAGAACGACGAAGATTATAGAGATCGGGCAAAAATGATAAAAAACCTGATAATTTCGCAAAATAACGATATCAATTTTAAATTCTTCAACACCTCTTATTACGATATTTCTTCGATCTCTCAAGCTTTGTCTTATTCTTTGAACACATTGCTACTTTTAAAAGAAATTGACGCTGTTCTAAACAGATTTGTTAGCCACTATAGTTGCAGTTACGCAATACTATATACTGATTCGGGTTTGATAATTTCTGATCACTACATGGAAGCCATGGATACCCGGGAGTTCGAAGAGAAAATAATTAATAAAATTAACGACGATCTTGAGTTTTTTCAAAGGATAAAAGATGAAAAAGTAGATATAAGCGATCGAACAGCAATTACTGACGCTAAAACCAATTACGTGCGAAAATTTTTAGTAGAAATTAAAAGCGTAGTAAATATCTTCTATGTGGGAATAAGTACTCTCCATCTTAATTTCAACGCAATAAAAAGCGAATTGAACGATTTTCAGAGCGTATTGCTACGAAATTTCGCCTAACAACGATGGAGAATAGAAACCCTGGCGTTTTTTTTAGAAAAGGAAACGAATGTTAAGTTAGAAACGTCCATTTCTATGTCCCAAACTTTCGCTACTAATCGAACGAATTAAAGCAATATATTAAAAATCTGTAAGGCTGAACATTATTTTTGATACCGAGAATGATAGGTCTATTTAAACAAACAAAACATTTTTCTGATGTATAGCCTTACTCTATGTATGGCTTTACAAAAAATGACTGCTCATAAAATAATTGAGAAGAAAAAAAACGGAGAAAAAATAGTAACTATTACTTCTTACGATTATTCGTTTGCAAAGATCGTAGACGATTGTGGAATTGATTTGATTCTCGTAGGCGATTCTCTTTCTATGGTAATTCTCGGATATAAAAATACGCTCGCGGTTACAATGGAAGAAATGCTTCACCATACAAAAGCAGTGTCTCGTGGCGTTTCAAATGCAATGATAGTTGCGGATATGCCATTTTTATCGTATAAAATCAACGTCCACGAAGCCGTTAGGAACGCAGGAAGGTTCATTCAGGAGGGTGGAGCTGAAGCCGTGAAAGTTGAGGGGGGCAAGAAAATTTGTCCCACAATAGAAGCTATGATTGATGCTGATATTCAGGTTATGGGGCACATAGGACTTACTCCACAGGCTATATATGAGTTTGGAGGATTTTTAGTTCAAGGGAAAACGATAGAAGCTGCAAAAAAGCTAATTTTAGATGCAAAAAGCTTGGAAAAATCAGGGGCGTTTTCCATTGTCTTGGAAAGCATTCC
>JAGXNZ010000267.1 GCA_019894655.1 Promethearchaeota archaeon
TCATATTACTCTTTTACTATCTACATAACTCATGATTTGTTGTATTTTATATTTTTTCAGCAATTAAACGCTATAAATATCTGGTTAGCTGCTATTGGGATAATTATATTGATAACTCTTATGTTAAAGGTTATGCACAAAAAGTTAGGAATAAAGGTCTCTTTGAAAGCACAGTTGGGTATCTTGAGTTTGATAATCTTAAATAAAATTGATGAAAAGAAAAGATGAAATTAGATAATTAAGTTCTTTTAGGGTATCAATGATAAAATTTATTATATTTTAATAATTTCAATAACTACTTACTTAAAAAAAAAGTTTAAAAAATGCAACAAGCACGTATAAGACTTAGTAGCACTCAATTACCAGCTTTAAAAGCTGTGTGTGAGCAAATAGAAAGCGTGTGTAAGAATCAAGGAATTAGAAAATTAGGACCTATTCCTTTACCTACAAAAAAATTACGCGTTCCCGTGATGAAAGCACCGTCTGGGCAAGGTACCTTGACGTGGGCAAAATTCGAAATGAGAATTCACAAACGGCTTTTTGAAATAACTGCCAATGAGCGTTCGATGCACCTTATTATGAAAATTCAAATTCCAGAGTCAGTTTTAGTAGAAATTGAGTTAATGTAATAAGTCTTCTTTCTTTGGATTTATAATATCATTTCAAAAGAATTAATATAGTTTGCATTTATCCACTATTTATGCCCTTTACTCCTTTTCATTTTGGTCCAGGGTTGTTTATTAGTCTAATATTTCTTTCGTTCATTGATATTCCTGCGTTTTTAATTGCGAGTGTAATTATTGATGTTGAACCATTTTTAGTTTTGTTTTTTGACTTAAATTATCCCCTTCATGGGTTTTTCCATAGTTTTTTTGGTGGTTTAATCGTCGCCGTTCTTTTAGCGATGGTTATGATTAAAATTAGAAAATATTTCACTCCAATGCTTACCTTTTTTAAAATAGAACAATCTATATCATTAAAAAAAATATTATTTTCGAGTATTTGTGCAATATTTATCCATATCTTATTGGACTCTCCTATTTACTTGGATATTCAACCCTTTTTCCCATTTGAATTTAATCCGTTTTATAGTAATACTTTATGGCCTGGGTTATTTGCGTATTTGATATGTGCTTGGTGTTTTGTAGGAGCGATTTTAGTATATATACTTAGACTACTTCAATATAAATTTAAAAACAAATCATTGGATGAACTTAATAGAACCTGTTAATGTGATTTCTTATGTCTGATGATTTTTCTCTTGATTCAGGTTCTATAGAAGAAACTATGCTTGGACCTTTGTGGGCTCGAGCAACATATACTAAACTATATCCTGAAATTTTAGACGACCCACAAGCTATACAAATTATTGAGAAGCTGGATTACGATTTTACAATTATTTCGAATTATTTAGAGGAGTGGAGATCTCTCGGATTGTTAGTAAGAGCTAAAAGTTTTGATGAAGCAATTAAGAGTTACATTGAAAACCATCCTTATTCTACAGTGGTAAACATAGGATGTGGATTAGATACTACATTTTCTCGCGTTGATAATGGGACTATTAAGTGGTTTAATTTAGACTTGCCTGATGCGATAAAATACCGTGAACGATTTGTAACAGAACCATCTAGAACCAAAAACATCCCTAAATCTGCGTTTGATTACAGTTGGATAGATGATATTGAGTTTGATCCAGAGAATGGGATTATCTTTTTTGCTGGTGGTTTTGTGTATTATTTTGAGGAAGAAGAAATCCGTAAACTTTTCGCCTATATGGCAGGAAATTTTCCAGGTGGAGAATTTATTTTTGAGGGAATTTCAAACCTTGCTATTAGAGTTATTAATAGGAGAGCAAAAAAAGCGGGAGCAGATATACGACTTCATTTCGGAATAGGAAATCCTACGAATGAATTCTCAAAATGGTCAAAAAATATTGAACTGATTGACTGGTATATTATCTGGGCTCGAACATCTATTAATCCAAACTGGTCAAAAAAAAACTCTTAAAATGCTTAAGGTTGCTGAACGATTTAAAACGGGAAAAATCATCCACTTAAAATTTTTAAGATGAATTTAAATTTTTGAACATTTATATTGTTTTTAAGCAATTGAGTCGATTCTAAATTATTATATATAAACTGATTAAAATGGTAGATTATCACACAAAAACATTCTATGGGCAGAAATCTAGTATAATACTTACGAGTCCCTCTAAATCAGTATCGTATTTATTCTTGAGTTGCATTAATCGCAAGAGCGATGGTACTTGGGAGAAACCTTCTCAAGCAGAAGGTAAAACTGTTAAAATTACCATCGAGGAAATAATTTGTATCTTGGAAGTTCTCCATAGAAAAAGTGCGAATTGGAGAGGATATCATGTTTTTAAAGAGCGTAAAACGGAAATTTATGTTGGTTGGGAGAAAGAGTCTCGTGAAGTTATCCAGATCAAAATTGGCGATTATATAAAAAAACTACGATTTCCGAATCTTAATTTCTTTACTTTAATGCTAGAACACATTTTAGGCGAGAAAATCGAATTTGCTACAAGTGGAGTTACTGAAAAAACTATTGGGAATAGAGAAACTAAGGGAGAAGAAGAATATGGTGTGTTTTCTGAATATATAATCGCAAGAAACGGTTTACAAGTGGTAGAAACTACAGAATTTGGAGCCTCGAAAGAAACTATTGAAATAGAGGCAAAAATAAAAGTTGAGAGTCCCAACGCTCTTTTAATTACGATAGAATCGGGTAAAGAATTCTGGATACCCAAAAGTACTATTTATAGCGATTACGACGTGAAAAATAAGAAAAAAATTCAAAATCTTTCAGTCGATAAATGGATTATAGACAAAAACGAAATTAATGATTAAACAAATTTCCCTCTTTCATAACTGTTAATTGGAATATAATATTTAGTTTCTCAATTAAAGTTCGTGTTGATTTTTATGGGTTTAAGTATTAACTTCTTAAAACTTTTAGCAACAGAGATATACAAGGATGTAAGCCCCCTATTAGGTACCGATAAAGCTGGTATAAAGTACAAAAAAGGTGCAGGGGGAGATATTTCTATGCACATCGATTTAGTGGCAGAAAAAGCGTTGGTTAGAACCCTGAATGACAATTCTATTGATACTCTTATTATCAGTGAAGAAATGGGTGAAAAATACATAGGAAGTAAAGAAAAAGCAATTAAAAGCCAAAAAGTATTAATTGTTGATCCTGTGGACGGCTCCAATAATGCGGTGAGGGGAATTCCGTATAGCTCTATCTCTATTGCTTATGCCGAGGGAAAAACCATTGATGATATTAAAGAAGCAGTAGTATTAGACTTAAACACTAAAGATGTCTATTCGGCAGAGAAAGGAAAAGGAGCATTTTTAAATGAAAAAAGAATTCATGTCTCAAATCTCGATCTTTCAGAGAATTGCTTTTTTGAGCTGAATCTTCCAAAGAAAAACGCTTTTGCATCTATCGAGAGATTAAAACCGATAATTGAACGATTCCACCGCATCAGAATACTAGGGAGTTGTGCTTTAACCTTATGTCAAGTTGCCAAGGGCAGTATGGAAGCTTTTATTAATTTACGAGAATCTAATAGGCTAGTTGATGTTGCTGCTGGCCTTCTAATACTCAAGGAAGCAAATGGTCGATTTTTTTCTCTTGATGGAAGCGAGCTTGATCAAAAACTATCTATAGACTTAAAATTTCCCTTTATTGCGTGTAATGCGAATTTAAAAAATTTCTTAAAAAAAGAATTTTTAAAAATAAATTGTTAATATGGAATATTAATAGGATATTTACCGTATTTTCTCCCAACATTTTGCATGGCTTCAAATCTATCAAGAGTTACTGCAGGATTTATACTATGACCAGAACTAAATATGTATCCCCCACCTGGGGCTAATTCTCGGATTAGACGTTTAGCATAAGCTTCTATTTCTGATATTTCACCTGTAGCTAATATTTGAGGAGATAAATTACCGCAAAAGGTAATTTGATCTCCATATTTCTGATTTAACTTGAAAATATCATATTCAGGATTTGCTGTTGTAGGTTCGATTGGATTTAACACATCAACACCACATTTAATGATGTCTTCAAAAATTTCCATCAAATCTCCATCTGAATGTAATAAAATATAACTATCGAGTTTATGAGCAGCATTACATATCTGTTTTAACCATGGGAATACATATTTTCGATAATTCTCTACTCGCATGAAAAGTCCATTTTTATAACCATAATCGTCCCATAATATTATTAATTTAGCTCCATTTTCTGCCAGAATTTTTACTAGTTCAAGTGTAAATTCTCCATAATCATCAAATACTTTCTTAGCTTGTTTCGGTCTAGCTAAAATTCTTGAAAAAGTCTCTAATCCAAAACCTTCCCAGGGATCCTCCATTATTGCTCCAATTGCAGGAGCAGCAAGAATCTCGTTATTCATTTCCTCTTGAATCTCCTTGCCTACTAAATATCCAACTAATCGGGCTTTGAAATTTGGATCCATTCTCTCCCAACTTTCATAATCCTCAAAACTCTTGAAATAACCCCCATGATAGCCCATAATCACTGTTCCATCTTTCTCATAGTGTTCAAATTTCATTATTCTTCCATATTCATCAACATACCCTTTTGCATCTTCAAGAATTAAACGTGGGAAATTAGTAGATATGCATGTTCCAATATCATAACCAATATTGCGGAATAACTGAAAATATCTCTTAATGCCTGGTTTCATTGATCTTTTACTTTTAATTATTTGATTCACAACTGCCATTTTATCAGGTACATTCTTTAATAAGGAAATACCAAAATCTCCTCTTCCTTCGTTTAAACCAAAACGTTGTGAAATCGTATTATTTGTAAAAGCACTTTCCCAAGCTGGAACTCTATCAGGCTCTTCATGATTTATAGCTTTCAATACTCTTCCAACTGCATCCATATTAGATTCCCTAAATACTTAAAATTAATTTAAAAAATAATTAAGGATGACATTATTTTTGTTAAATAAAGAATTCTTAAAAAATAAAGATCATGATTCATGAAAGAACTTAAAAGACTCTCAACCGAATTTTTTTCAAGAGATACAATCGAAGTAGGTAAGGACCTCTTAGGTAGATATCTAATAAAAGAAACAGAGAAAGGAGATATGGTAGGAAAAATCATAGAAATCGAAGCATATTTAGGACCAAATGATAAAGCTTGCCACGCTTATAATTACAAAAAAACTGAAAAAACTAGTGTAATGTATATGAAGCCAGGGACTTTTTACATATATTACATTTATGGAATATATTTCTGCCTAAACGCTATTACTGAACCAAAAGGAATACCATGTGCTGTTTTTATAAGAAAATTGTTCCCAATAGAGGGAATTGAATTAATGAAAGAAAATAGAAAAGTGAAAATTGGAAGATATTATAAGAATTTAGTAGACGGACCAGGTAAGTTGTGCATGGCATTTAATATAACTAAGGAAAAATACAATGGTAAAGATTCGTGTTCAGAAGATTCTAAACTCTATTTTACTCAAGGAAAGATCATTGAAGATAAAAAAATTTCATTAAGTAAGAGAATTGGGATAGATTATGCGGAAGATGATAAAGATCGACTTTTACGTTTTACTTTAGAATCAGGGTTTTAGAAAACCTGAATCTCGATTCCAATTCAAACATTATGACCTTATAATATGCTCCTCCACGACCTTACCATAAAGCGTGAACATCTTAACTTACGATTGCTCCATCCCTGACCTGATCGGATTTGTTATTACGAGCTTAAGCTTTCCCTACGGAAAGCCCCGCTCTGACACCCACCATTATGGGGATCGCTTCGACGGAACATAAAATTGGATAATATTCCTCATGGAACCTGAATCCAAGCAATTTGAGCTAAAGACCATTTTACTCTCCGTCCCGTATAGGACTTCAGAACGGGCCTAATGTTCCAAGAAATACAATGAATGCGTTAATAAAAACTTGATGAAGTGTTGAATATTATAAAATCTAGATAAATTGATTTTATTAAAATGATTAAAAAAAAAGGTTATGATTAAGTATCTTCGGGGCTTGGTTCTGCTTCCTTTTTCTCTTTTGGAGCTTTGTCTTTTTTAGCTTTCGGCATTTTTTCTTTTTTAACCTTTGGTGTTTTTTCTTTCTTAACTTTAGGAGTTTTTACTTTCTTAACCCTTGGCGGGCGCTCTTTCATTTTTCTTACTATTGTATTAAGGAAAAATGAGAGTAATATTGTAACTCCTAAAGTAAAACACATTATTATATAGGAAGTTATCTGATATCCCAACCAAATAAAAAAGAGTTTGAAAATGACAAAAAGTAAACCAAAAATACCTCCTAATATTAATGTGGCTAAAAGAAATCTAGGATATTTCTCCTTATCAGTAGAAGTTGTGAAATTTACATCCTCTACAATTAAAAGCTTCCATTTCTGCTTTAAAAATATCCATACGCACATAAAAATAATAAACACCGCCATCGACAGACCTAAGTCAAACCAAATAACTTGATAATCTGATAATCCTACATTGATTGATCCAATAGTGAATATTATAGCGACCATCAGTGGATATACAATTGCGTTAATAAAGATAATATCGTCAATACCCGCATCCTCTTTTATTCTTAAAGATATGTATAAAGATCCTAAGAGCGCTATAATTCCCAATATCGACCCGATTAAAATATACGATATATTTACTGTTACATTCCCTAATATTGTAAGAACAATTGCAGCCATTACGAGAATTGATTCTAAAACACTATACAAACTCATTTAAATTCACCTTAATTTGACTTTTGACTAATCCTTATGGATAATCAAAAGATTGATCGTATCAAACCTTTTTAATTCTTTGTTAAAAAATGCAAAATTAAAAGCGATTCGTTTCAGTCTAATATTAGTTTTTTATTTATTTTTCGTCGTAAAATATTAATAAATTCTGTAGTATTTGGAAAAATGTAAGTTATGTCGCTTCCGTCGTCATCAAGCGTAATTTCTTTTGAAAAATGGCCCTTGACTTTCTTCTCTATATCATTTAAAATCATATAATAATAGTCTAAGAGGCAGTTCAAAAAACTACATGACATGGAAGTATTATTAAGTTAAACTTTATGTAAAACCAAAAATAAGCTAGATTATAGTTCAATTATCATATAACGATGAAATTTGAGTCAAATTTAAGGGATTATATTGTCTGAAAATATAATATATGTTGACGCAGAAACACTTGAAAGTTTCATGAGAGATGTTTTTATTGAGCTTGGTGTTCCTAAAGACGATGCCAAAATTATAGCCGAAGTGTTAATTGCTTCTGATATTAGAGGAATTGACACCCATGGAATACAACGCTGTAAAATGTATTTCGATCGTATAAAGGCGGGTATCTATGAAGTAGATACAAAGATCGATATCATTAAGGACGGTCCGACGACTGCTCTTTGGGATGGAAATTGTGGAATGGGACATGTTATTGCTTATAAAGCCATGAAAACAGCAATTGAAAAAGCCAAAAAGCATGGACTAGGCTCTGTAGCAGTCAGAAATTCAACTCATTTTGGCATTGCGGGCTACTATTCGCTCATGGCAATAAAGGAAGGGATGATTGGTTTTGCCGTAACTAACGCTCGACCCTCCATGCCACCTACTTTTGGAGTCGAACCGATGCTTGGCACAAACCCTTTAACTGCGGGCGCACCGACGGATGAGGAGTTCCCATTTTTAATTGATTGTGCCACTACAATCGTTCAAAGAGGTAAAGTAGAATTGTATAGCAGGATTAATAAGCATTTACCCAAGGGAGTTGTGATAACAGATGAAGGAAAGACGGAAACAGATCCTGCTACAATTTTGGAGAACATGAGTAAAGGAAAAGCCGCTTTATTACCTTTAGGTGGTAAAGGTGAAGATACATCCGGATATAAAGGATATGGCTATGCTACTCTAGTTGAATTATTATCAGCAGCCTTACAAGATGGAATATATCTTAAAGATACAATAGGAATTGTAGAAGATGGTCAAAAAAGATTAAAAGTGGGGCATTTCTTTTTAGCAATTAATATTGAGAGTTTCCTCCCTCTTGAAGTTTTTAAAAAGACAGCAGGAAACATTATGAGAGGTCTTCGATCTTCCAAGAAAGAGCCTGGAGCAGAGCGAATTTACACAGCAGGCGAAAAGGAATATGACGCTATGATAAGAAGAGGAAAAAAGGGAATTCCTCTTAATAAAAGTTTACAAGATGATATAAAAATTATGCGAGACGAACTCAATTTGGAACAATATAAATCTCTTTTATAACAGAAAGTTCTTTTTTTTTAATGTTTATTATGAAAAGAGTTAAGAATTAATAAGTTTAGAGCTGTAAATACGAACTTTCAACTTATATTAGATATGATTTTCATTAAATAGTCTTCTAGATAAATAACTTCTATTGCATTCAAAGTGATCTTCATGACAAGTACAAAAGTTGATGTCGTATCTGATTCCAAAGATGTGGTATATATAGATTTTAGAACTCTTAAGAATTTCATTAGAGACGTGTTTATTGGTCTTAATGTGAAGAGAGTCGACGCCGATATTATTGCTGATGTTTTGATTACATCAGATTTACGAGGTATAGATTCACACGGTATTCAAAGATGTAAGATGTATTACGATAGGATTAAAGAAGGAATATATAATACATCCACTAAAATAAAGATCGTTAAAAAAGGCTACACTACAGCAGTTATTGATGGTGGCTGTGGATTAGGCCCCGTAATTGGTTATAAAGCTATGAAATTAGCTATTCAAAAGGCTAAAAAATATGGTCTGGGGGCTGTAGCAGTCAGAAATTCAACGCATTTCGGAATTGCTGGATATTATTCGCTTATGGCGATAAACGAGGGTATGATCGGAATTACTACTACGAACGCTAGACCCGCAGTTCCTCCAACCTTTGGCGTAGAACCAATGTTGGGAACAAATCCATTAACTGCAGGTGTACCCACAGATGAAAATTTCCCGTTTTTAATCGATTGCGCGACCTCAATTATTCAAAGAGGTAAGGTTGAAGTATACGATAGAATACACCAACCACTCCCCGACGGTCTAATAATTACTAAAAATGGAAAATCACAGAACGATCCTCACGAAACCCTTAAAAATTTAGAGGATAACACTGCTGCTCTTTTACCATTAGGTGGTTTAGGTGAGGGAACATCTGGTTATAAAGGATTTGGTTATGCTACATTTGTAGAGATTTTATCTTCAGCTTTGCAGGATGGTATTTTCCTTAAAGATACGGCAGGAGTTATTGAAGACAATCAAAAACGTTTGAAAGTCGGGCATTTCTTTTTAGCGATTAATATTAATCAATTTACATCTTTAAGACGGTTTAAACGAACTACAGGTACTATCATGAGGAACCTTAGAACTTCTAGGAAAGCTCCTGGAAAAACGCGAATATTTACGGCTGGAGAAAAAGAATATCTCTCTGAAAAAGAACGGAAAAACCAAGGTATTCCAATTAATAAAAGTTTACAAGAAGATATTAAAACTATGCAGAAAGAATTAAGATTGTTTAAGTATAATTTTCCATTTTAATTACTAGAATATAATTCCCTCAGTTCGTCCTTCTAAGGGTTCAGAGTGAAGAATTACCTCTGTTAAATTTTCAATATTCAGAGTGTTTTTTATTTGCTGTTCTACTTCTGTTATCAAAGTATGAACTCGCGTTATATTAAGAGCACCGTTAAAAAAAACATGGAGTTCGAGAACACAAAAATCAAGGGCAGCCCAAAATTCCAAACCATGATATCCTTTAACCTCTGGAATCGATTTCAAAAGGGTCTCTAGGGA
>JAGXNZ010000023.1 GCA_019894655.1 Promethearchaeota archaeon
CGGAATACTCAGGACCTACACCTTTAATTACCATTAGCTCTGCTTGGTCTTGCCATTTTTCGAGTAATTTTACAGATATACTGGTTGTGTTCGCGAGTTCTTTAATTTCGCTCCATTTTAACGGTATCAAGTCTTCTACATTTGCAATCGTAGCTTTTCCTAATGTTTTTGCATATTTTTCTCCCACGCCTTCAATATCAATAATTTTCATAGTTTTTCTACTCTTTTTCTTAAATTAGTTTTTTAATATGTAATATTAAAAAATATAAATTCCTTGTTTTAAAATATTTGTCTCCTTTTTCGTAAAAACAGCATTTGACATTGATTGTTTGCAGATTTTAGCCAAATTAAAACTAAATATACTTAGATGTAAGCCATTATGTAATTGAATATCAATAGAAGAGAGTTTCAGAGTAAATTTTTTAAGAGCTCTTTATTAACTTGCATTATGCTTAATTTTAAATACGATATAATGTGATCAAAATCAATTAAAATTTAATTAGAATTTAGGTATTAACAATGAGTGAAGAAAAACTATCCTTAAAAAAAAAAGCCTTATTTGCTACGAGTAGCTTTCCTGATCAATTGACATATCAAGCATTTACCATATATGTTTTTACTTTTTACTTTGCTGTTGTAGGTCTAAGTATGCTTGAATTGTGGATTGGATTTATTCTATGGGGTGTGTGGAATATGGTTAATGATCCTCTCTTAGGTGCATTGAGTGAAAGAACCAAACAAAAAGGTAAGTTAGGAAAACGGAAATTCTATCTAATTATCTCATTTCTCCCATTATCTTTAATGATGGTGCTATTATTTACGGTTCCTGCAAATTTTGAGTTAATTTACTTTATTTTTATAATTTTTGCGTTTGAATTCTTTTATACAATGTTTTCAGTTAACACTAATGCAGTATTTCCGGAAATGTTTCCAGTCGAAAAAGATAGAGCCTCAATTAATGTGTTCTTAAAGAGCTTTACAATGGTTGCTGTAATTATTGCTTCTCTTGTTCCTACATTTGTAATATCTCCTTTAGTTCCGACACTTGGTGAAGGAGATCCAGGATACGCCGCAGAAGTCGCTAGTATTAAATCAATGTATATCTTGGCGGGTGTAATTTTGTTTGTGATCGTATTAATTATGGCAATTTTGTTCGTGTTCTTTTCTGTTCAAGAGAAAGACGAAGATACAACTGCGTTTGAAAAACGACCGTCTTTTGTTAAATCCTTGAAAACAACTTTTTCAAATAGAACTTTTATAAAGTTTACTTTGGGAAACATGCTTATTTGGTACTGTTTTAATGTTTTATTAACTGTATTCCCCTTGTATGCAATTTATATTCTTGGACATGTCGAAGGATCTCTTATGATTGGTATAACATTAATGATAGCTTTGCTTTCAGCTGCAATATTTATGCCAATACAGAGTAGAATTAGATCTAAAATAGGTACTCGAAAAGGATTGATGAGAGGCTTAGGAATCTGGATAATAACCTTATTCCCATTAATTTTCTTATCAAATAATGGAATAAGCCGAATATTAGCAATGGTTATATTTTTTACCATTGGTTTTGGTCTATCATCAGCATTATTTTTTATTGATTTAATTCATGCCGATGTTATAGAGGAGGATGCCCTTAAATTTGGCGTAAAGAGAGCAGCGAGTTATTACGGTGTTAATGCATTTATCCACCGGTTTTCAACGATTCTTGGCATTACAACTATAGCTATTATCTTTTCCGGAACTGGTTGGAGTGAATATGTACCTATCATTACTGACCCATCATTACTCTTTTTGAGGGATGTTGGTTTGAAAGCATTAATTTTTGTGTTTCCCTCAATAGCGCTTGTAGGAGCGATTCTTTTCTTTAAGTTTTACGGTTTACATGGCGATAGACTCGAGAAAATGAGAGAGGAGTTGCAAAAACATCCAGATTTAAAATAAAATTTTTACTTTTTCTTTTTTTTTATTGATACCCAACTTGATGCCCACAATTAGTGCAAAATTTTTCAAGGCCTTTCTTCATTTCTCCACAGTTAGAACAAAATTGGGCATTAGAGTTCGGTTTTACTTCAGTATAGCGGGGAATTGGTTTCGGTTCTAACAAAGGATCTATTAAGGTAGAGTAGTATTTAGCAATTTTTCTGCATCGAATCAAAGAATAAAGACTCAAAAAAAATGTCACACTAAATATTAATGTATAAGGAAGCACGCCATAAATCATCTGAATAATAAAATAGTCATCAGGATAATAATAAGGGTTGTAATATATGCTGTCCATCATAACAGTGGACACCATCGTCATTAACAAAAATACTGAAATGAAGAGTCCTACAATTGATAATATAAATATTTGTACAGATTGTTTCTGTGTTAAATTAAATCCAAACCAAGTGATATTTTTTCTATTCATCAAATCACCCACAATAGTGCTATATATTATGATCTAACATCAATTAATAAATGTTAGTATGAGATTATGGTAATGTCCAAAAAATAAGTCAAGTTTAGTAACTCCAACGATTTTTATATTATTCCTAATATTTCTTTAGCTTCCTCAACAGTAGCGACTTCTCTACCAATTTCATTAGCGATCCTAACCATTCTTTTTACTAGTTGAGCGTTATTCTGAGCAAGTTCTCCCTTTCGATAATAGATAGTATCTTCTAAACCAGTTCTTATATTTCCCCCCATACACATTGCCATTACTGTCGTTCGTAAATTAAATTTACCAACAGTAACAACTTGCCATGTTGAACCTTCAGGTAATTGATCAATCATGCGTAATAAATTAGCGGGATTAGCTTCAGCGCCTCCTTTTATTCCTAAAACTAAACTAAAATGTAAAGGAGGCTTTAATAATCCTGTTTCGACAAATTCCAAAACATTAGTGATGTGACTTGAATCATATACTTCGATCTCTATCCCAAAACCTTTTTTATTGCTTCTCTTAATATATTTACGATTAAAATCTTGTGGATTTCTGAACAAAGATCCTCCATAGGGCGTTCTAAATTCGAATGATCCGGCGTTAATGGTGTGCATCTCTGGTTCAGGATCTATGTTGAGAAGGTTTAACCGCTCTTCTAAAGATGGTTGGACTATCTCAGTAGTAAGTCTTTTCTTACCCGACTTAGTAATGAATTTATGTTCAATGACTCGCGCACCGATACCATTTCCTATTTGCCTTATCATTGGGCACTTTTCTCCAATCAATTTAACCGTTTTACCGTAATAATTTAAATCAGGAGTATTTTGGCCGTCATCCCCACGAACATGGATATGAACAATAGACGCTCCCGCTTCGTAACACTCTAAAGCGTCTTGTGCTTGCTCTTCAGCAGTTAATGGTAAGGATGGATTAGCCCATTTACCGTGAATTCCACCGGTAATTGCAGCAGTAATTATAACTTTTTTGTCTGTTAATAGGTTAGGTTTCATTTATCCTCAACACTGATAATAATTCTATTTGTTATAAAAAAAAGTTATTTCTTTCTTCCCCAATTGTAAAATCCTTTTCCCGCTTTTAAACCAAGTTCACCTCTTCCAACCATCTCTTTTAGAGCATCAGGTGGTTTATCACTTGGGTCCCCGCTTTCGGTGTAATATGATTTTTCTACAGCATAAATAACATCTAATCCAACCCCATCCATCGCAAGAAAAGGACCCATTTTCATTCCAGTAAAGATTTTCCAAGCGGTATCAACTGTTTCTATATCAGCGTATCCTCCGTCCCATATTTTTAAGCATTCTTTTTTAACTACATGCCAAACTCTATTGAAAACAAAACCTAGGCACTCTTTCTTAACCACGAGGGGTTCACATTTAATGTCTTTTATCCACTTTTTACCAATTTCAAAAGTTGCTTCGCTTGTTTCAGAGCCACGCATAATATCTACCATGGGGCGTGTAGGAATAGGTGGATAAAAATGCAGATTTAACACTTTATCTTTTCTTTTGACCGCAGATTCGATCTTTGACACGGGATAAGAAGAACTGTTTGTCCCTATTATTGTATGAGCGGGTGCGAATTTGTCTATCTGTGAAAAAACTTCCTTTTTTAACTCCAGATTTTCTGGGACTGCTTCAATTGCGAGGTCAACATCTTCTAATGCTTCACTCAAATCTGAATAATAAGATACATTCTTAATTGCATCTAACTGGTTTTTACGTTTTAAAACACCGCTTACATATTTATTAGCGTCTTCTACACTTTTTGGATCAAAATCATAAACTTTTACTATGAAGTTGTTTAGAGCTGCTTGAGCAGCTATCTGTTTTCCGGTAAAACCGGCTCCAATAATTCCAACTTTTTTAATTTCTTCTCCCATACTAACTCACATTAATCTATTACTTTATTTTTTTATTAAAATTTAGCACTTAACCAAGATTTGATTTCTTTGAATGATTCTTCAGTAAATCCTACAGCATGCTTAGCGCCAGGTATAATAAAGAACTTCTTATCTTCAGAAGATATTTCATCAAGGAGTGATTGAGCTGATTCAACTGAGAATAATTCATCATGTTCTCCAACACCAAGAAGCACAGGGCATCCTATTTCTCCAGAAAGGTCTAAATCCTTAGTACTTACTAGCCTCATAAATCGTAGTGTGTATTTAAAATTGAATAACGGATCGTCTAATCCTAAAAGGCCTTCTCGATAATAATTTATTACTGGTTTACTAGGGGAAAAAATGGAACTAAACAATATTTTTAGTTTCTGTAGAACTGAAGGACTCTTATAAACCCCCGTTTTAATATCTTTACCAGCACTCAATAATATTAATCCGTCAATTTTTTCGTTACTATTCTTTTTTGCTATTAAAGCGGTAAGAACTCCAAGACTGTGCCCAAATATCAGTAGCGTACTGTATTGTTTCTTTAGAAATGAGATAGTTTCTACGAGATCATTTATTAATCTCTCTTTACTAGGATAATCACCCCTAATACCATCAGATAGCCCATGTCCTCTTAGATCTAAACCGATAGCAGTAAATCCTGTTTTTGAGAATGCATCGGCAAACATCTCATATGGTCCACTATAAGCGGTAATCCCATGTAAAATGAGGATAGCCTTATTTGATGGACTCTGGGATTCCCATTTTCTTAAAAATAATTTTATTCTGTCAGAAGTATTAACTAACTCGTAAGGTTCTTTAAAGTCTTCTCTTAACTTTTTCACATCAATTTCCATAAATACCATCTTTTTTTTTTTGATTTTTTGTTTATTTAAAGTATTTTAAAAGTATATATATTTCTTTAATATTAGTATCATTATGGAGAAAAACGCAAATACAGCAAAAATGACTAGGGATTTTATCATAGTTCATTTAATTTTCACAGTTTTGTGCTTCACTATTTTAATCTTACCAATCCCAATTGTGATAGGGATTAAATTGTTTATACTTGTAGCTAGTTATAATTTGCTAGTTCTATTAGTAGGTTTGTTCAAAAAATATTCTGAATGGGTAAAGCTATGGTTTTTTGTTTTTTTAATAAGTTTATTTCAAATATGGCCAGATTGGTTCCTATCAGCTCAGTTAAATATTTTAGTCTTTCCCGAGGATGGCCTTTTTAAAATTGGAACTGTCTCTGGATATATGTCGGGATTATGGGCTATTCCTTTATTTTTAATTTGTTTTATTGGACTGAAGTTAGAAGAAAATTATTCTCCCTCTAAGGCCCTTATTGTCGTAGGATTAATCTCATTGAATATTTTTGTGATTTTCGAACAAACTATGTGGATGCTTCAATCGTGGTACCCTCAAAATGTCACTCTGTTTTTCGATCGCTTAGCCTTCTACATAATTATGCCTGAAGTAATACTAGGTCTAAGCACTTTTTATTACTTTGAAAGAATAAAAAATCAGCACTACATAATATTAATTGTAGCTGCTTTTGGTATAATGCTATTGTATCTTGGTAGCGTATCTTTTTTCTACCTTCTTTTCGAGAAAGTTATTTTCCTCTAAATAAACATCTTTTTTTAACGAAAATAATTTAGAGGACACGATAATTCTATAAAAAAAGGTAATAATTTGATTAAAAAAAATTTATTATATATTTTTTAAGAAATTCTCAATTGCAGCTGTATATTGTTCGGGCGCCTCGTATTGAATCATATGTCCAATTTTTGGAGTTAAAACTGATAATGTAGAGTTTGGTATCAATTTATTCATAGATTCTGATTCGGTTGGGAGTATGAAAATATCCTTATCACCTGCGAGAATTAGAGTGGGAATATTTATTGATTTTAGCTTATCTTCAACATTAAAGTTGTTTACAATAGATTCCATTGTTCGAAGTCCTACATATTCTTCGTTTTGAAGCGTTAAGTCTACAAATTCTTTAATCAATTCTGTTTGTTCTTTCCTTGCTTTACGTTGGAAGCATAAACCAACAAAAATATTTTCGATTGTTTCTCTATCTTTAAGGGACATTGCTCCAGATTTCAAGTCCTCGACATATTGAACTAGCCCCGGATTATTTAATTTAGGAGCCGTCGACATTAAGATTAATCCTTCTAATCTTTTTGCTAATTTAGGATTAGTGGCATAGATCAAGCTGATCATTCCACCCATTGAATGTCCTACAAGAATTATTTTTTCGTCACCAATTATTTTTGAAAGAGTCTCCTCTAAATATTCAGCTAAATCTGTTAATTCATAAGACTCTGAATCAGGTTTATCACTTTTTCCATGACCTAAATGATCAATTGCGATGGTTCGAAAATTACTAGAGAAATAATCTATCTGAGCTTCAAATAACCAAGCAGAACCTAAAAAACCATGAATGAAAACTAAATTCTTTCCCTTACCTTTTTCTAAAAAATGTATCTTATAACCTTTATCAAGTTCTACATACGGCATAAATATTGTATTTGTTGCTTAAGTTTTATAATTTATCTATAGAACCTTTTCAATATGAGATTTTTTTTAAGATTACACACATTTTAATTATCATATTAAAGAAATGTATTAGAAACATAAGCAAAGATTAAAAATATTTTACATACATCTGGAGTTGAAAACGATTTATAGAAACATAAAAAATGCCGCTAAAGTAGTCTCTGCCGTAGCAAACAAAACACCTATTATGACAAGTAGGACATTAGATTCTATAACGGGTGCCAAAAGAGTAGTTGTTAAGTGTGAAAACTTTCAACGAACGGGGTCCTTTAAGTTTAGAGGAGCGTGGAATTGCATCAGCCATATTCCAGTATTTGAAAGAAATAAGGGAATTATAGCTTATTCATCAGGGAATTTCGCTCAAGCTGTTGCTTTAGTAGCTAAAATCTTGAAATTAAAAGCAACGATCGTTATGCCCAGTAATGCGAACAAGACAAAAATTCAAGCTACAAAAGATTATGATGCAAATGTTGTTTTTTGTGGAAATGATCCTGGTGATAGAGCTAAAATGGCAAAGGAATTAGCGCTTCAATACGATTATAGATTAGTACATCCTTTCGACGATTATCACGTCATTTTCGGTGCTGGTACAATTGCTCTTGAAATATTCAAATCTACAAAACTTATCGATGTACTACTCGTCCCTGTAGGGGGAGGTGGTTTAATTAGCGGGTGTTCAATTGCCGCAAAAGAATTAAATCCAAGAATAAAAGTTATAGGTATTGAACCTAAAAACGCTGATGACGCCTATCGATCGTTTAAACTAGGGAAGAGAGTACCTGTAGAAAACCCAGATACTATTGCTGATGGACTAAGGACATCTGTTGGGGAAAAAACATTTCCTATAATCCAAAAATATGTAGATGATATTATTACTGTTACAGAAGAACAAATAATTGATGCCATGAAGTTCTACTGGGAACGGATGAAGCTTGTTGTGGAGCCTTCCGGAGCAGTCCCCCTAGCAGGACTTTTATCTGGCGATATCAATTCCTCATTAATTAAAAATAAAAGAATTGGTATAATAATAAGTGGTGGAAATATCGATTTATCAGATTTTTTTGCAGTCTTAAAGCAAAAAATTTAGGAAGTTAAAGCTTTAGGATCTGTCATTTCTCATCAAAATTAATTAAATCTCATAAAAGTTTTAATATTTGACGAATTTTGTTTTAAAAGCTAAAATAAAAAGGTGTAGAAATCATATTTTGTAAAATCGAAAGTCAGGAAATACCGTTAGTGTCGGTAGGAACCTCACCATTCTTAGGAGCCTCCCAATTCGTAAAGAATGCGCGGGTGTACCGCAGAAAATTCTTAAATAATGCGAAAGCTGTAATAGAGATACTAGAAGCATCTTACGAGGTAGGTGGTCGTGGAATAGAATTAATCCCAGCAGGAAAGGTTACCGAAGCTGCTAAAATAATGGTTGAAACTCATAGTGATTATGTCATTACAGGGTCTACTTTTCCCGGACCTGATCCTTTAATCAATGAATTATCTGAACTTGGAGCAAAGATAATTTTTGCTCATGGAATGGTCGCGGATAAAAAAGATAAGAAATTAGAAAATCTTATAGATGATATTAAATCAAGGGGAATAATACCTGGTATAGCCGCTCATAATCCAGTCTCTACTTTGGAATACACATTCAAAAATATCCCTTCTGTAAAAACTTTTTTAATTCCCTTTAACGCTCGGGGTTATTTAATGGGGAATCAAAAAGAGCTAGAGAAGCTAGTAAATAGCCATAAGAATCATCACTTTATTGGAATGAAAACATTAGCAGCCGGTAAATTAGATCCTAATAAAGCTTATGATTATGTTTCTAAGCATAATATCTGTTGCGCTACTATAGGAGTGGTCAGTATTGAGGAAGCTAGAAAATCAACAGAAATCGCATTAAATTGTTTACAGAAGTCGCATGATAATTTGATTAACTAATAAAATTAAGTAAAAGTTAGGAATTTAGCACCATTTATTAATCCAGATCCTTCCCAAATCCTTTGTATACTAAATAAGCAGCTAATGTTGCTAATTCTGGTATTATAAAAATATAAAATGTCCTGAAAATTCCATTCTCAATCCATGTGTTATACAGGAATAAAAAAAACAGCACTAACAACCCTATAAATACGGCTATTATAAATCTGTTTAATCTTCTCTTTAGAACAATACCCTCATATACTTTCAAAATTTTTAAAGATAAATATATTTGAGGAATAATTAAAAAAAGCAAGAAATAGGTCCAACTAAAACCAAGAAAGAACCAACTGTAATTAGGTACCCAGCCGGTGGTTGCATTTAAGGTTATACCAGTAAACGGTATACCTATTATAATAACAAATAGCGATAAGATGCCATAAAAAGATATTCTTAAGTAAAAAGTAATATTGCTCGACTTTTCATCAAGTTTTGTAAGTAACCAGCTAAAATTAATTAAAAAACTATAGCTAAAAACAAAAAAGTAAATTGAAATCACATAAATGATGTAAGAAAAGGGCGTATTTGCCAAATAAGTTGAGAGAGTTGCAAGAAAATAAGTGAGGGCCATTGTTATGAAATAGGCACTCAAAATGTAGGTCGATCGATTTTTAGCTCTCTTCAATAATCTATAAGCGAAATAGGATCCGTAAAAAACAGGCCATATTTGAAAAATCGAAACAATAATTAATCTTACAATATATTCATTTTGAAATAGCAATGTGATGTATATACTTAAATGTATGAATTTTTAAATGATATTGCTTTAATTTTTACTTTCACTATTTATATTCTATCAAATCCACAGTGTTTTTATTTTGAAAACATCTCGACTTTTAACATTTCAGCACGAAAATAACGATATATGGTATCAGTTAATTTTCTTTGAAGTTTTTTTTTATTTAGATTTTTTGAATCTGTATCTGCCAACACAGTATTGATAGCCTGAAGAATTGTTTCTGTATAAGATCTGAATTTCTCCCGAAGTTTTTCTTCTTCTTTAATTTCTTTTATGTGATCCTTGAAAAGTTTTTTTATCGAATCATTTAAATCTCTTACCGTAGGAAGGATTAATTTCTCATATTCGCTCCTTACTTTTTTTCTAACATAAATTCTCACTGTTCTCTTCCCGCCAGCAGCAGGTTTAAATATTTTTTTAACGATGAAACCCTTTTTACACAGATTATTTATATAGTCGTAACCTTTAGTTCTACTCATATGTTCAAATTCTATATCGATTGCCGTCTTTATTACTGCTAACTCTTTCCCATCGTCCTTTAAAATTATTAATAAAGCCTCAAGTTCTCTCATTGATAGGTTTCTTAAGCTAAAGTTATCAACACTTTTTTGATTCATCATTTTATTTTATCCAACACAATATTTTTAATATATATTCATTTGAAATTAAATAGCGCAAATATTAAATGACCTTAAGTTAATATAAATCTATCGTTAAAACTTCTAACAAATTAGACTCATTTAGCAGATTTTTTGATAAAAAATGAGAACCAAGGGCTATACTTAGAGAATGACGAAAATTTTCTCCGTGATTGAGGACTGGAGAAAATAAGTCCTCAAAATTGGGGAATAACACTTATATTTTCAAAAATCATATCTAAATTAAATCTGTTAAACTAGATTGGACAAAAATCTAGGGTGGGGTTTTTTATTTTAATGTCTAATTTTTGTTTAACTAGTTAGTTTAAGAGAGACTAGTAGGAGAGCAAAATTCATAATTTTTTCTATTTTCTAAAC
>JAGXNZ010000268.1 GCA_019894655.1 Promethearchaeota archaeon
CTGGAGAGTTCATTCTAAGTGGAATCGATCCGCTTCAAATTGAAATCCTTACCAAGCGGATCAATATCCAAGTTCCAATTATAATCGGTGAACCGATAATAGTGTATCGAGAAAAAATTACTAAGAGGAGCAGAGATTTTTATACGAAATCAGCTAATTCTCATAATCGCATCTTGTTATACCTTGAACCGCTAGACGAGAAAACAGAAAAACTAATTGAATCCGGAAAAATAACAGACCTGATGCATGATAAAGATAGAGCAAAAATTTTAAGAGAAGAAGCCGGTTGGGACGCAAAAGAAGCTAGAAGGATCGTTGATGTGTATCAAGGAAGCCTACTCGTAAATGGCACCACTGGATTACAAAGATTTGATAAAGTTAAATCTTATTTAACAGCCGCCTTTAGAGATTGGCTTGGAGAATGTATTCTTGCGAAAGAACCAGGTGCAGGATTTAAAATAGTTTTCACAGACATGACTATTCATGAAGACACTCGCCATACATCATATGGCCAAATAGCAGGAATGGCTTTCTCTGCTATGTCCTTAGCAATGTTAGACGCTGCGCCTCATCTTTTTGAACCTATTCAGAGAATTGATGTGAAAACTCCAGAAGGATCAGAGGGACCCGTAAATGCTATTATTAGCAGGCGACGTGGCAAAATTACAAATGTAATTCCAGAAGGAGAATACGTAAGAGTTCATGGTGTAATTCCCGCAGCTGAAACTATTGGTATAGCTGACGATATTCGAGGTTCTACTGCAGGAAGAGCATTTTTTGGATACGAGTTTTCTGGTTTTGAAAAAGTACCAAATAGTTTAGAAGAAGATCTTATCCTCGAAATAAGAAAGAGGAAAGGTATGCCGGACCATTTGGCTAATTCTTCAAGCTGGGATCGGTTTATTTACAAAAAGACCTAGGTTTTTTTATTATTATTTACTTTTTATATTTTTTATTCTTTAGAAACTTTAAAGTAGAGCTCTCTAACTAGCTTTTGAAACGCTTCAATAACTCCCTGTCCTGTTAAAGCACTTGTTTTAAAGTATTCGATGATAGCGTGTCCATTTACAAATTTCATGACATTAAAATTTGAGTTAACTTTATCTTCGTTAGATATTAACTCGTTTTCGTTAATTAAATCGATTTTATTTCCAAATAAAGCAATTGGAATATCTCCGCAATATTTTTTAAGTTCTTTAAACCACTTTTCGTTGTGATTGAAACTTTTTAATTCATCGGGAGCATTGGAAAACACAATTATAGCTCCGCTACTACCATTATAAAACTTACGACGCATAACTTCAAAAGTTTCTTGTCCTGCGATATCCCAGATGAATAGTTTTACGTGCTTGCCTTCAATTATTTCATCATAATTTGAAAATTGAGCACCCAAAGTTGAGATATAGTCTTTTTGAAACGATCCTGTGGTATACTTTTTAACCAACGTCGTTTTTCCGACTGCAGGATCGCCAACAACAGTTATTTTAAATTTATACTCTTTTTCTCCTATTGACATAATCTTAATAGTAAAAATTTCTTTAAATATTTTTAACTATAGGGATTGGACCAAATCTTAACATTTAAAGAATTAAAGATTTATTATTAATATTAAAGGAATATTGAAATGAATTAGAGAGAATTAATTTGATGTAAAAATGACCGAAGATCAAGAAAATAAAAACGAGGTAGAAAGTAGTGAGGAGAAAGAAGAACCAAGAGAAGATCGAGACGATTTAGACATTTATATCTCAGAGATGAAGAATCTAGAAACAGATTTTTCTGATTTGGAAGACTTAGATCTCGAAGAATTAAAAGAAATGCAAGAAGCAATTGCTAAAGTAAAGGAATTAGAAAGTTTGGAGGTTGATGAGAATCTCGAGGATTTTGTTCCAGATCTTCAATCATCTGAACAAAAAGTCTATCTAGCACAAAAAGAAGCAATGAAAAGCGATTTTTCAGATATCGAAGAAATTGATTTTGAGGAACTACAAGAAATGCAAAAAGCAATTGAATCAGTAAAACAAGAAGAGATTCAAGAGGCTGGAGCGGACATAAACCAAATGACAGAAACCGATTTAATTTCTTCAGATTTGGAAGAACGCATCAAAGAAGAACTTTTAGAAAGAAAACAGGAAGCTAAAAAAGAGATTATCACACCTGAAATTTTCGTTGAACGCTGTAAGGTTAAACGCGATAAAATTTGGTATCACGCTTTATATTATCTAATTTATGATGCAGAAGATAACCTAGCGAGTAAGGCTTTATTATATGAAATGTTAAAGGAAGTTACGAGTAAAAGTCCTATAGATCCCATTCCAGAAAACCAGTTTTATTTTGGATTAGGATACATTTTAAGATTATCACTTAATGAGAAACAAGTTGTTAAATACATCAAAGGGGGCAAATTTAAGGTTAATGTGGGTGTAAAAGGTATGAGAGATCTTTTAGAAGAAGTGGGAGAACCGATTAATACGAGGCCAATTCTAAAAGAAGAAGAGAAGAAAAACATGTACAAAGAATTTCTCAATGACGATTTTTTTGATCAAATTTAATGAAATGAATTAGTTAAGTTACAAGCATACCCATCTAGATAATTAAATTTATATATATCTTAAAAAATAATTAAGTACCATTTAATTTTAAATAAAAAAATTAGAAAAATTGGTGATTATTCTTGGATATAGTAGATATTTTACAAGGAACTCTTAGTCTTATTTTTGTTCTAATTTCCTTTGTTATAGGAGTCATAATTATCTCCAAATACGGCAAACATAAGAATAGGTTGTATATCCTGGTAGGGCTCTGTTGGCTTATGCTGTCCACTCTTTGGTTACCAGAGGCAGTCTCATTCCTTATGAACTTATTCATAACACAAACTCTCGTTACAGAATTGTATTTTATTATGGGCAATGTTTTTGTTCCGGTTGCTTTAATTTGTTGGGTTATTGCTTACACAGATATGATCAATAAACAGAAACAAAAGCTAGCTATAGTGCTTATTGTAATCTTTAGCATTGTCTTTGAGGGGTTGTTTTTCTATTATTACTTTTTGGATATAAATTTAATAGGAGAAATTAATCCGTTAAGACCATTCAGTGCTGATTTGGGATATTTCCTAACAATTTTATTGTCCATATCATTTTTAATATTGTTTGTGACTGGTTTTAAGTTTGCTAGAAAATCAATAAAATCTGAAAATAAAGAAGTTAAACTAAAAGGAAAACTCCTTTTATTTGCTTTTATCGCATTCACAATCGCCGCTCTGCTAGAAAAAGTGGCAAGGTCTATTCTGATAGGAACGATTTTTATGGATCCAACTATTCTACTATTGTCAGTGATGCTAGTAGTTGTGAGATTGTTATTAATATCGAGTGCGATTGCATTTTATGGAGGGTTTCTCTTACCAGGCTGGATGAAGAAAATCTTAAAACAATAATTTTTTTTTAAATTTTTTTTTGATTACGTTCCTTTTTTTGTATAGTATATGAATTTCTTCGCTTAGAAAACAATGAATGTTAATAAGATAAAAAATATTTAATAAATAAGCTGATATCATTCAAATTGCATAATAATACTCTTTAAAACTATGAAATCTAAACCTTCTTTGCTTATTATCGGAAATTCAAATGTAGGAAAAAGTTCAATAACAAGGCTATTACTTCCAAATCCAAGAAAGTTTAAGGGTAAAGCAGGTAAAAAACCAGGAAGTACCTTATTGATAAAAGCAATTAATCTCCCTCAAATGCCATATATTATTGTAGATTTACCGGGATTAGGCTACATGAAGAGTCCAAGCCGTCGAAGAGAGGAACATGTGAAAAAGCAGTTAATTATCCACATTGAAAAACATCACAGTGAATACTTCTTAGGTTTGGTGATTTTAAATATTACCCGAATTGAGGATGAGTTAATTAAGTATCACATTCAAAATAAAACCACAATTCCTCTAACAGTTGAATTAATCCAATTTTTAAAAGAATTTGGTGTGCCTCTTCTTGTCATTTTAAATAAAATCGATAAAGTTTCTGTTTTTGACAGAAAAAGAATAATACCATCAATGATTGATACGGTTAACGATTATGGAATCCATTTAACTCAAGTAGACGGTGAAAAAAATATAGACCAAAGTTCAGTATCGTTTTTAGAATTTTCAGCTCACAAAAAAATTAATTTAGATATCTTAAAACGAATAATTAATGAGCACTTACAATTCGGAAGAACGTAAATTTAATAGTTTTATTATGTTTTAGTTATAATAGGATTTTTATCCTTCTCCCAATTTACAGCAAACAAAAAGTCCCTGCTTGCCTTATTTTTGTATATTAATGGAAAATTACTTTTTGTTTCGAATTTTATCGCTAAATCTTCTAAATCTTCGTAAGTAGGAAAGTAATACTGAATAGATTTTTCACTTTTTAGTCTCTTTTTTATATTTAGCGCCCGTGCTTGAAGAGTAAAACCCTTTATTTCAAAAAAATTCGGATTAGCTTTATCGATTATCTTGATATAATCATCTAAATAATACTCAGCTAAATTTAAATTTTTTACTGCAGTTAACCTTACTACTGTTCTACAGGAGAGAGAATTGATTAAATCTAGACTTTGTGTTATTTTTTGCCAACCATTTTTAATCATTGGGCGACAAATTTTTTTATAAATTTCTTTATTTGGAGCTGGTAACGTAATATAGAGTTGTGAGGGAAATGAATTTAATCCTTCAATCCTTTCGGGTAAGGTTCCGTTAGTTACAATAAACGAAGTCATACCTCTACCACGGAATTCCTCAACTAACCCCCCTAGTTTTGGGTATAAGAGTGGTTCACCATCAAGAGATATTGCCGCGTGATTTGGATTCAATGCTTCACTATGAGCTTGCATAATTTCATCTGGTGTGGTTAAGGAAATATTTAATAACCTCACGATTTCTTCCCTAGAATCGATACAGCAAGATATCTCATTATCAAGTATATAATTCTTTAACGATTCATCTGAGGGATGAATAAACTCTTGATTTTTTAAAAGGTTTACTGCTCTTTCGACTTTGTTCTTACTTACATGAAGGTTCTTGGAAAGAGAATTTACATTATGGTCTTCGCTACTTTTTAACATATAATAAAGCAAATCTACCATAATTTCATAATTTTCAAGATATCGTCTTAAAGGTAAATGATTTTTAATAATATCTTGATGGTGACGTATCATTTCATTTACGAGCTCCTTGGGCTCATCTGGTTCGACAATAAACGCCCTACTCAAATTTCCTAATTCGTTATCTCTCCAACAAAAAACGCATTGCTGATTACAGAAAGGCATAGCAGGAGAATTTTGTAAGCATCGATGACTTTCAACACCAAAAACGCCCTTATAGCAATTTCTGTTATTTCTACCAGTCAAAAGTTTTTGTTCTAACCAATGACAAGGTTTTATTGCAGTGTGTTTATTTTTTCCTATAATGCGATAAGTTGTTTTTGAATAAGCTTCAACAAACTCATTAGTTATCTTATTATCAATAATATATGGAACCATATTTTTGTTCGTACCCTAGTAGATTATAATTATAGGTTAATTTAGATATTAAAAATTATTATTTAGAATTATAAGTGCAGAATTAATTTTAATTTTGAAAAATTTCTAACTGAGTAAAAAATGTTGAATAAAATTAAAAGTCAGATGCTAAATTTTGGACTGAAATTTATAAGCGTGGATGATAAAATTGTAAGAATGATATTGGAAACGAGTTCTTCAAACATTAACGAAATTGTGTTAATGCCCGCTGTTAAGATCGTTATGAAAAAGTTAGTGAATCGCCTTCAGAATAAAATCGTTCATGGGAGAGTTTATAACGGCTTAATAAATGGAATAAAGGTAAGTATTATCCGATCTCAGGTAGGATGTCCTAACGCGGCACTCACCTTAGAAAGTTTAAAAAGGTCAAAAGCGAAAATTATTGTAAGAGTGGACTTCTGTGGAGGACTTAATTATGAAAAAAAGGAAATTAATATTGGTGATATTGTGATACCAAAATCAGCTTATTGTGGAGATGGAACGAGTTTTGATTACTTAAGAGCTAATCCAACTCTATTGAACCGATTAGAATCAATAATTAATCCAATTTCAACAACCCAAAATCTATTCGCTAGTCCACAAACAGTTTTTATTTCTAAACCTAACGAAATTTTAAAAGAACTTCTTAGTAGGGAAGCTCATTCTCTTTTCCCTGGAAAAGTAAGAGAATCGCACCTTTGGACTACTGATGCGTTATTTTGTGAAACATATGAATTTATACGTGCCCTAAATTCAGTCAATATTAAAGCTATCGACATGGAATCCTCAATTTTATTTTTATTGGGGCAACTTTACAATCTAAAGGTTGCATCAATACTTTCTGTTTCGGATTTACCTGGAGATTCGCAGTACGATCTACTTAAAACAAACGAAATTCATCCTAATATGGAAGTTGGTATTAATAATGCTATTAAAATTCTAATAAATGTTCTACCAAAAATACAACATGTTCTATGAAAGTAGGATTTTTATAAGCCGTTTAGTAATTTAGAGAAATCAGGTTCGTCAAAAAATGTGTTAAACTTTTTTATAAGCTCGATATTTACAACGTGTATTTTTTGGCTTTTTTGCGTTTTAACTGATCTCACTAAATCTAATTCTTTTAATTTTTTTAAATGGTATTGGACGGTTCCAGAGTAAACATCAAGATCTTCCCCGATCTTAGAAATAGCAATTCCTTCTTCCTTAAAAATTTCTTCAATTATTTTTGGAATTAAAGGATTAGAAAAAACCACTTTAAATTTATCATAATCCTCTGGAACATCAGCTAAGAAATAATGTAAAGATTTTCCAATTTTTTTCGACCTTATGAGTTTGAAACGCTCTAAAGTCATAATATGTTTTAAAAAGGGTGTTCTCGTTATTCCTAATTCTTCTTCGATTTTCTCATCTCTAGCATGAATCCCAGGATTCTCTTTTATAAATTCTAATATTTTTGCTAGTTTTTCGTTATTTAGAATTTCTAACTTTGTTCTTCTTTCATTTGTAACTATCCAACTTTTATCTTCTAAACTTCTTATAGCAAGAAATATTTCTTCCTTACTATAACCCTTCTTATACGCTAGTTTCGCTATACATTTTGCATATAATTTCTCAATAATAGGAAATTTCTGCAATTCCGCTTCAGAAGATACTTCGATGTCAAAATCGGCATCATATCTTTTTAATTTTAAAATTACTTTTGCGATATCTAAAACATCGACCTCAATCTCGGTAAGTTCTTCGATTAATGGTTCAGGTTCTTTTTGTGATTTTCTTTTTTCTGCTTTCATCTCTTGCAGAGGAGTAAAATCTACGCGCCTAAATGAACTTACTTCTAATTCTTTTTCCCTTTGTCTTTCTTTAGGTTCTCTTCTTTTCTCTAACGACATTACTCAATGAACTTATATTTAAGTTTTAGGCACTTTTCTCTAAATATTGTACAAATTCTAGCTGTTGGGCACTATCCATATATTTTAGTTCTTCTACTAATTTGTTATAATATTTTGGCTTAACATTTGGAAGTTTGCGAATTCGTTCTATTAATTTATGAGGAATTTCTTGGTATAATCCTTTTAACGCTTCAAAATACTTTAATTGTTCTTCCTCGGCTAAAAAGGCTAACTCTTTTAGAATACTTTTACGTTCCTTTTTAGGGATGTTAAGTTCTAATATTTGCTTTCTCAAATCTTTTGAGATTATATTAAATATTTTAGAGAAATATTCTTTAACTATTTTTTTATCTTTCTCATTTTTAACTGGCAATAAAGATTCGTGAAGTCTTAATACTGAGGCTTCCTCTTTTTTCTCTTCTGTTTTTTCTATTTCAAGTGTTTCAATCTCAGCGTTTTTTTCACTCGTTTCTTCGATTAAATTAATTTCTTCTGGAATTTCTTTAAAATGTTCCCTCTCAGGCTCTAATTCAACCGTTTCCTGTTCTTGGGGGACGATTTTATCTTCAATTTTTTGATTTTTCTCTTTTTTTTCTAGAACATCCTCTTCTTCTGTAGGTTGTATTTTCCGAGATGTATCACTTTTTGGTTGAAATTGTTTCACTTCTTTCTCGATAACGGCACCTATGGGTTTCCCTATGAATAAAAGAAGTAATATCAGCGATTTTATTAAGATGAATATACCAATGCTAAGAAATGCAGAGGATATTGCCCCTAATATAAATATTCCGATCACATCGGCTCCTGAAAACTCATTCTTTTTGTGGATTTTTGCCTTTAAAGCTAAATCGATGATTAAAATGATAAGGGGTACTATAATAAAAGATAATCCCAAGAAAAACAAAAACATACTACTGAAAAGATTTGATAATAAACCACCAATAATCATATTACTCAAAATTAATAAGGTAATTACAAATCCTGCTTTTGCTGAGAAGTTATTTATTGAGTTTTTTAGCTTGAGACCATACCTGTAAACATTATGATCTTCTCCTTCATGAGAAATAATTGAATAAATTAGAATCAATACTCCCTTAATTAATAAAAAAACACCAGATCCGTAAAAAATACTACCTAAAATACCATAACAGATTGCATCCAGGGCAATTTCATCATAGTCTTTTGACTGAACTCTTGGAGATATGCATCTTAGGTCGTAAATTAGTATTAATACAATACTTAAAACGAGTAAGTAAGAATTAATCACATTAATAATACCCCCAGATGTGAAAAAATTAAAAAAACTCAAAATTAATATAGTAATCGCATAAAAAGTTATGGGAATGTAATCAAATTTGTTCAAATATTCTATAGCTTTTTCTAAATTATTTTTATCTTTAACACCTGTCCCATATTTTGGATATGGTTGAGTGTCGCTTCTTCGCTGTCTTGTAGGAGGTTTTTTAAACTCTACTCCAGATAATGAAAAAGGGGTTCCACACATTTCACAATAAACTTGAACTTTATCATCAATTAGCTTTGATAATTCTTTTGGGAACGCATACTGACAACTACGACAAATATACAGTTTATCCATTAATTTATCCATTAATGCCTCACACTTATATTTTTTTAATTTTTGAATTCTA